>NZ_JAUBRO010000037.1:0-71298 GCF_036701945.1 Microcoleus sp. MON1_C1
CCCTTTCATTTATTATCAAACTTTCCTATTTTACCAGAGAAATCCATATTTACATCTCAAATGGAATTGCTATATATCGCCATGATCCGAATCATGGTCAGGCGGCTTGCATAATTTTTGACTCGCTTTGACTTTTAAAACATCCTCTTAGTAAGCATAGGTTAGGTACTCCCTGATTTTCAGCTTTTACTGTTGATGCGGTAGTGAATCTTTGCTGTATTTGGCAAGGGCTGTTGATCGATCTATATAACAGACATCTACCGAACTTAAATTTCGCCGCCTGATACGAGAAGCATTTCAGACTCTGTTTCGGAGATATCTAATACTTAAGATGGAGGCAGCAACTGCATTAGACCTTTATTATTTAAGGTGAGGTCTGTTTGATCTCTCGCAATCATCTGGGATCTACGTATAAGTGTCAATAACCTTTTCCGAGCTTTACTCAATCTTTATAATTGAGTTGTCAATTATAAAGAAGAGCGCAATTTTAGGGTTAGTTTGGTTAAAACAAGGGCTGTTATAAGTATTTCTACTTAAGTAATATCCTTTAACTGCTTCTAGCTAGCAAGAATGAGCGCGAGTTCCTAATACGGCGAGACCAATGCTTTAAGTAAGTCGGCGCGAAAAAACGCTCCTATTTAAACGAGGGCCAAGTCTCCAAGTGATCTCTACTGGCTGACTTAAAGCTGTTTACATAGTGTTACATTATGCGGTTTAATCCGGCGTACCTACTTAAACCAGAGAGTTATAACAAATTTATTAAAGTTTTATATAAATACATATTTTGTAACATAGAAATTATATTTATTTACAATTAACAAGGCAAAAGAGAAGGAATAGAAAAAAGAAATTTTACCCCTTCTCTCTTCGCTAATGCGAAGCCTTGATGCTGAACTTTTCTTTAATAAACCGGATATAAAGGTGCTTGAAAGCCGACTTCACCACGCGGGGCATACCAAAGTCGATCGGCATCATGTTTTCCGGCAACTTCCAATCCAAAACCTTGAGATGTTCAGGCTGCAAAAGCGGAAAATCAATCGCCTCTAAATTCGAGCAAAGTCCCAATCTCATCGCCGCAGCTACAGTCGGAACCGCCGCCGGATCAGCATTAATAATTTCCACTAAAGTTCTGTCTAAAGCAAACACATCATCAGACGCGGCCAAAATTCCCAAAAACTTAGGTTCGCCGCCGCTTGGCCCGTTACCTTCGTGACCGATAATGCCATCCAAAATCGTCAAATTTGGGTTAATTGCCCGGGCAGTTTCTACAAGCATTTCACCGAATCTGGCGCTATCTTTGCCAGCTTCCATGTGCCACCAAGCCTTCATTTTGCCGGGGACGCAGCCGAACAAATTTTTCACGCCCATGGTCACCGTTAATTGAACGTGAGATTTGAGTTTGGGCAAATTAATCACTACATCCGCTTCCATTGCTTCTTTGCAGATTCGCAGATGATTGAAATCTTCGCTGACTGTTTTGTAGCGTTTTCCTTGAAACTCAACTACTGGCAAATTCAGTTCTTCCAACAGCGGCAAATAACCGTTGGCTTTGGCTACACCCATGGCGCTACCAAAAGCTGGACTATCGCCTAAAAACGGTTTTCCTCCCGCTTCAATCACCATTTTAGCGACGCAGTAAACCAATTCCGGGCGGGTGACGCATTCTTTTGTAGGGCGAGAACCTGTCAGGAGATTGGGTTTGAGTAAAACCCGATCGCCCGATTTGACAAAAGCCGAGATTCCGCCCCAGGGTGCCAGCAAACTTTCTAAAGATGCTTGCAAGATTTGGCGATCGTATGAATTGGCACGAATTAAACTAACAGCCGACATAATGGGTAATTGGTAATTGGTAATCGGTAATTGGTAATTAGTAATTGGTAATTGGTAATTTTTCCTCGCTATAAATTGTCAGCGATTGTCCTTACCCATTACCCATTACCTCTAACTAGCCACTCGGTTTAAGTATCCATCGGCAATCTGCCAACTGCTGCCCGCTGCATGGTACTAACTCGCAGCGAATTAGAGAATACTCCTTGACCTTGAAGTGCCGGAATAGCAGGTTTTACTTCTACTTTTACTACCCGGGCAGTACAGATAAAAACCGTTTGATCTGCTAAATGAAAAGTCAACCAAGGTTGATTTAACAAATTCAGCACTTCCTCTTGGAATTCTTGTGCAGGCATCGGAAGAGTAAAGGTTTCTGCGTGACCTTCCACATAATGAAATGTCACTTGAGTTGTGTTCTCTTTATCTTGAGTTAATTTCCCAAAAGAACCTGCGCGCATAAATGTTGCTCCCAAACTTTAAACTATAAAAAAAATTCAGAATTAAATCTAACA
Organism: Microcoleus sp. MON1_C1; assembly: GCF_036701945.1. Taxonomy (NCBI): domain Bacteria; kingdom Bacillati; phylum Cyanobacteriota; class Cyanophyceae; order Oscillatoriales; family Microcoleaceae; genus Microcoleus; species Microcoleus sp. MON1_C1. The sequence continues at coordinate 2,340 of NZ_JAUBRO010000037.1, forward strand.
AAATTGAATTCTGAATTGTTTAACTTTAACCTGTGACAGGGATTAGGCAGAAATCCGAAGGCAGAAGGCAGAATAAAATCGAGTTCAGCCTTCTAGTTTCTAGCTGATACCTGCGAGATCCTAAACGTTAGCAGAAGATGCCGGCATCGCACTCATTTTCTCTAAATCTAGAACTTTTGCCAAGTCTTCTTCACTCATTAAACCCCGTTCTAGCACAATTTGCCGCAAAGATTTGCCCGTTTCTAGCGATTCTTTGGCGACGGCGGCGGCGTTGAGATAGCCGATGTGAGTGTTGAGGGCGGTAACGAGGGCGAGACTGCCTTCTGCGTAAGCGAGACACCGATCGCCCTTAGCTTCAATTTTTTCGAGGCATTGCGTAGTCAAAGCGCTGATGGTATTGCCCAAAATTTCGATGCTGTGAATGAGATTGTAGGCAATCAGGGGCATCATCACGTTCAATTCTAATTGTCCCGCTTGGGCTGCCAGGGCGATCGCGCTATCGTAACCCATAACTTGAAAACAAACCATCGATGTCATTTCTGCCATCACAGGGTTGTATTTTCCCGGCATAATTGACGAACCAGGTTGCACAGGAGGCAGTTGAATTTCTTTCAAACCTGTTTTCGGTCCGGAGTCCATCAAACGCAAGTCGTGGGACATTTTAACGCAATCCTGAGCGAGATTTCGCAGTGCACCGGACACATTTACAAACGGTGCCATACTCTGCATAGCAGCCATTAAATGCTTTGCTGGTTTCAGGGGGTGGTCGATTAATTCTGAGAGAATTTCAGCAACTTTTTGACAGTATTCAGGGTGAGTATTTAACCCGGTTCCTGCCGCACTTCCCCCCAATCCCAGTGATGTCAAATCATCGGATGCCCTGTCAATTCTCAAGGTATGTTCTCTGAGAATTTGCGCCCAAGCGCCGAAGGTGTCGCCGAGTCGAACCGGCACAGCATCTTGCATATGAGTGCGGCCGGATTTAACAATATCTTTGAATTCTTCTGCTTTGTTTTCGAGGGCGACTACGGCATCCGACAAAGCCGGAAACAGAGTTTTTTCTAACGCCAACAATCCGCCGATCCGAATCGCCGTCGGAATCACATCATTTGTCGATTGACCGTAGTTTACATGATCGTTAGGACTGACGCGCTTGTAGTTGCCTTTTTCATCGCCCATAATTTCCAAAGCGCGATTGGAAAGAACTTCATTAACGTTCATGTGGTGAGAAGTTCCGGCGCCGGCTTGGTAGACATCAACTACAAATTGATCGCGCAATTGGCCAGCTAGGATTTCATCTGCTGCTTGGACAATTGCTTGACTGATGTCTTCGGGAATGCAGCGGAGTTCGCCATTGGCGATCGCCGTTGCTTTTTTTATTAAAACACAAGCATCAACGTATGTTGATAAAGGCTTAATGCCGCTAATCGGGAAATTTTCAACTGCGCGCAGGGTTTGGATGCCGTAGTAGACATTAGATGGGATTTGTTTGTCTCCCATCGAGTCGCTTTCTGTGCGATAGGTTGCGATTGGCTTTTGAGTCATATCGTCTGGCTTGTGATAATTAGGAATTGTGCAACAGAACTTACGCACAGTTGGTCCGAAACCGGGTTTCTTGTCGGGGAATCTGTTTGAAAGCGTAGTTTTTTGTCAAGAAACCCGGTTTCTGAAGGTTTTTGTGTGTCGTGGACTGGCATTTTTTTTGGTAACACGGCTGACGGGCGATCTTACTTTTCTGCGCCCCCAGGCAACTTTACAGTAATGCGTAAGTCCCGATCGTACAAAATTATCCCACATCTTAGGCTTCCATCTAAAATTTCAAATCTAAAATCGATTGACAGTTTGCAAAAGCTAAAATTAGTCTATCGGTAATGGCGATCGCATACAGACAAGGCGAGTCAGCTATAATCATACAAGTAAATCCATTTCACAAGAGTGTTAAACTCCCATGAACAAACCAGCAAAAACTTTCAAACACCCGCTAAATATTTTGATAATCGGCTTAAGCGCCTCTGCAATTTTTCCGGCTTCAGTAAAGGCTATATCCAGTATTGTTCCCACAGCAGCCATCCCGGAAAAACCGGCGATTTTAATGAGTCAGCGCCAGCAGGAGATTCAGTTTAAGCGCGGTGCTAGTTCAGCGGAAGTAAAAGGAGGAGTAGCGCGCGGCGAAGTCATGATTTATCTGATTAACGCCAAACAAGGTCAAACCATGAATGTTGAGATCCAATCAGTTGAGGGAAATGCTGCTTTTAAGGTTGTCGATCCGAATACAAACGCCGTAGCTGAAGGAGAAAAAAGCTGGTCTGGAGAATTGCCGCAGACGGGTAAATATCAGATAGTCGTCGGTACAGAACGAGGAGGAGCCAGTTACACTCTATCAGTTTCGATCGACTAATTGTATGGTGCGTCGCCACGAGATATTGAAGCTGCTTGGAGATTGTTGGTAGCGACGCATTCTACGTTCTGTCTCGCGCGGGCAATTTTGCCGTCGATTTACCCGATGCCGATGTGTTGCTTCAGGTATCAGGAAAGTATGGTTCTCGCCAAGAAGAAGCGCAGCGCCTCGGACGAATTCTACGCCCGAAATCTGACGGACATACTGCGAGTTTTTATACATTAGTCTCGCTACAAACTTGCGAGGAAGATTTTGCCCGCCACCGCCAACTCTTCCTCACCGAACAGGGCTACAACTATCGCATAGAAGTTCAAAAAGATGTTTAGTCAGCGATCGATAAATTCTTGGTAAAACTGCTCATGCAAACCTAAGAAATTATCCATCCCCTCCTTTGTCAGATACCCGCTATTCTTACCAGTGTGCGGGTTTCTTACGTAGCTAGAAATTTTTTTTGAAACCTTATGATTCTCGCTCCACCTAATGTTGAACGCTGCATAGTTTGGGAAAAAGGTCATTTCTGCATAAGCATCAATGTGGTCATGTATCCACCATGCCAATGCTGTCCAATCTTGAGTGCGTTCATAGTAAGGGATGAATGATGTAACAATAATACATACTGTTGCTCCCATATACCCATCTGAATCTTTTACGTCCCAGATATGTTGTGCATAGTTGGACTCATTACTGGCACAGTTGTACTGATTTTTATTCTCTGCTCCTTTGGCGTTCACCGCACAAGAACGATAGGCTGAGCGGATACTAATCCGACCAAGCGCATCTTGAATTGGTTCAAGCACCCTCTCACACAAATTCTTTCCTGCTTCGATCGCCAATTCAGGATCGCTAGGAATGTTAGGGATACCTTCAATTTGAGAGATTTCTGAATAAAGAAACTCACGCATGAAAAAACTCTTAGAGAGTTGAACCCGTCCTAGCTCTTCCAAAGCTTTAACAGTTTGTGGTTTTCTCATAGAATGAACTACAGCAATTAGAGGTGAATAGCTTAATGTTAAATACTGACAGATAATTTAGAAGCATTGTTTCAGCCCAAAGCGAAGCCAGCTAACTGATAATTGTACCACCTCTGCGGTACAATACATGATAAATTCTAAAAATATTGTTATGCAGTATGTCCGTAAAAAACCTGGTTTCTGCGTCCAGGAGTATCAATGATGAAATTAAATCTAAAAATCAACAAGTGCAGAATATCTGGCAACCATCCGAATTATACCTCCTAACATCCTGCTACACTATTAATAACCGCATCCTCACCCACATTTATGCTTCCAACAATCTTCGCCGCTATCGCTCCCTACATCTCGGCAGTGCTCTCACCCATCGCCGAAAATATCGGCTACAAACTAGGAGAAGCCTTCGGCAATAACTCTCAAAAGTACCGAGATATTCTGATTCCCGCTCCCAATAACTCATCTGATTCGACTGAGATAGAGCGAGCAAAACAGCGTTATTCTCAAGAAATGCTGGAATACGCGAAGGCGAAAGATACCAGAGATCGGGAATTGTTAAAGCTAACAGTAGTACAAACAGCACGCCGCCTTGAGTTGCAGGAACAGGAACAGCAAGACAGACTGAAGCTGGCAGCTTTGCAACGGGATTTGATGCGGGAATTGCAAGCAAAGGATATTCAGGTCAAGCTGGCTGAAATTCAAACAATTTGGGATAAAGATACTTGGTTTTCTAAGTTGAATCGAGAGGAAACTAAGCAGATTTTACTTCAGCAGCAACACCGCCTCTTAATCTTACTGTCACCGCCAAAAATTAGCAAGCGATGCCCGGAAACCTTCTGTGAAGATTTGCCAATAGAGATGAGAAGTGTGGGAGATTTTCTCAGACAGCATTATCCTCAACAGGATGTCTTACGCCCAGTTAAGTTTTATAGCGACTATTTCACTGAGTCGATTGGTGATATTGATGTGGAACGCTTGCAGCGAATTTTATCTCCGGTTCCGACTACAATTTTATATAGCGATATCAGTGATTGTGCGGTAACTTTTCGCGTCGGCTTTTGGGGATTCCTGAATAATCAGGAAGTCTCCCTGTTTTCTACCAAAGTTTTTGACTGGGAAGAGGCAAAAGATGCACTTTTAGCATCTGGGGTAAGTGAGAAAAAAGCCCTCCGCATGATTCGGCAATTGATTGTAGCGATTCACAAATTGCTGGCGGGATTTTTAGCAGATTTGTATTATCTCAATATTGACCCTGGCTATGAACCTTTGTTATTTAATTTAAAGGATGAATTGGCTCAAGATGGGTTGGCAGAAGAATGGGTGAAACCTTATTTTGATATTCTTCAGGATATTCAGCGACGACAGCGAGAAGAGTATGAACAGGAGTTGAAAAAGCTGATTGAGCAAGTAGAAGCGGAACGTCTATCTCAAGCATCTGCCAAAGCTGAAGCACAACGTAAACAACAAATACTAGAAGCAGCCAAAGCTGAAGCACAACGCAGACAACAAATAGAAGAAAAAATCATTATAAAAGCTCACTCCTTCAAATGTGTCCAAACTCTTAATCACGTAGCTATGGCATCTGTTGATTGCGTAGTTATTAGTCCAGATGGCAAGACTTTTGCTAGTAACAGCAATGGAAATTGCAGCCAAGTTTGGAATCTCCATACAGGAGAGCTGATTCGTACTTTTTCAGGGCATTCAGGTGCGGTTAATTGCGTTGCTATTAACCCTAATGGAAAAATTTTAGCTAGTGGAAGTTATGACAGAACAATTGAGCTGTGGAATCTAGAAACTGGACAAGAAATTAGCACTCTCAAGGGTCACTCAAGTTTAATTCGGTCTCTTACTTTTAGTCCCGACGGAGAAACTCTTGCTAGTGGCAGTCAAGACAATAGTATCAAACTGTGGAATGTGAAAAACTGGCAGGAAATTTGCACTCTGCCTAGCCATTCATCCTCGGTTTATTCTGTCGCCATCAGCCCGGATGGACAAACTCTTGCTAGTGGCCGTTATGACAAAACTATTCAACTGTGGAATATAAAAAATGGACACACAATTTGCGGTCTTAGAGGGCATTCAAAGTCGGTTTCTTCTGTTAGAATCAGCCCGGATGGGCAAACTCTTGCTAGTGGCAGTTATGACCATACTGTCAAGCTTTGGAATCTGAAAACAGGCCAGGAAATTCGCACTCTCAGAGGACATTCAGACTATGTTAATTCTGTCGCCATTAGCCCGGATGGACAAATTCTTGTTAGTGGTAGTGGAGACAGTACAATCAAACTATGGGATCTAAAAAATGGACACACAATTTTCACTCTCACAGGGCATTCATATAATGTTAATTCGGTCTGTTTTAGCCCGGATGGAAACACTCTGGTTAGTGGCAGTAATGATGGGAGGATAAAGATTTGGCGGTGTGATGGGTGAAGTAAGAGGGAAAGATAAAAATTATGGCGCGATTTGCAAACATGGAACTACAAAAATTGACTGCGTGAGGAATAAACTGATAAACACTTAGGGAAAGTAATTGAAATGTCAGAAACCATTAATTTTGAGCAAGCAGTCTTAGAGAATCTGCGACAGTTGCCAAGGGAGAAACAACAAGAATTGCTCGACTTTGCACAATTCCTGGTGCAAAAAACGGAACAGAAACAGCAGTTATCCAGCGAAAGTTCTGAGTCTAACAGTTCGTCAACAACCGCACCTACTCTCAAGCTATCACACGCGAGAAATTGCTAGCCTGCCAATAGCAGAACGCCATAAAATACTAGCAGCATTTATACCTTCTACAGCCGAAGATTTTTTGACATATTCTGAATTAACCGAGTTTTCTGTACTCGATGGCGAAGACTGGGAGGATGATAGAATTCAAAAACTCTCAAAACTATATTCATCCTCAAAAACTTCAGACCAAGCAAGTGAGGTTAATTGACATTTTTTACCCATTTCATCCTCGGCATCTTTCACCGCAACTTGAAAACATTTCTCCCAGATAGACTCAATAAAATCACGATTTAAACTCGGCATTTCTTCTTGACTTTCTTCAATTTCTCGCCGCGCCGAACGAATACTAATAGCCCAGCTAGCAGTTCTTTTTTCAGGTTGAGATTTCCATTTAATAATATGAAGCATTAAACGAATTAACTGGCTTTTTAATGCTCGTTTTTCGGTTCTCCCTATTGCTTCTATTAAAGATTCTAAACCTGCCGTTGCTTCCATACATTTTCCTTCTTTGAGAAGTGTCTGGACTGTGACAGCCGTTTGATAATGAGAACACACTGCTAACCAGTCCCAATCTTGTTTAGTCAGCATTGCCCTATCCTTGAAATTGCTTATATTCCTAAATTTATCATAGCGATCGCCCCTCAACTGGGCCCTCCCATCCCCCAACAGCCCAACAATACTTAATAAAAAGTTTATAAAACTTACCATGTTCGCATAGATTAGAGTTATCCTAGAAAATCCAGCAATCCTGCAAAGCGTCAACCTTCTCGTCACTTATCCAGTGGTTCGATGACTCAAACCCAAAGCACTAAGACCGCCACCGCACCAGCAATTTATTCCTTGACAATTGCTCCCGCCTGTGTATTGCGAGGTCGCTCGGCGATCGCACAAGCCGGAGATGCGATCGCCCGTTTCGGAAAGCGGCCGCTAATCGTCGGCGGCAGCAACTCCCTCGCCGCCGCCCAACCCTACCTGCAACCAATCCTCGAACAGCAGCAGTTACAATCCGCCCAAACAGCCTACGGCAAGGATTGCAGCGAAACCAGCCTCGAAACCCTCCGCGCAGCAGCCCAAACCCATCAAGCCGACTTCATCATCGGTGTCGGCGGCGGCAAAGCCTTAGACGCAGCCAAACTCGTCGCCCATCAGTGCAAAATCCCGATCGTCACAATACCCACATCAGCCGCCACCTGTGCCGCTTGGACAGCCCTTTCTAACATTTATTCAGAACAAGGTGCATTCCAATACGATGTCACATTAGCCAGATGTCCCGACTTATTAATACTCGACTACGGCTTAATTCAAACCGCACCGCAGCGGACATTAGTAGCAGGAATTGGAGATGCGATCGCCAAATGGTACGAAGCATCAGTCAGCAGCGGACACTCGGAACAAACCCTGATTATTTCGGCCGTTCAACAAGCTAGAATACTGCGCGATATTTTATTCCAAAAATCAGCCGCCGCCCTCAAAGAACCCGGTAGCGAAACCTGGCAAGAAGTCACAGATGCCGCCGTATTGCTAGCAGGAGTAATCGGCGGAATTGGCGGCGCCCAATGTCGCACCGTCGCAGCCCACGCTGTCCACAACGGTCTAACTCATCTATTAGCAAGTCACGGCACATTGCACGGCGAAAAAGTTGCCTACGGCATTTTAGTACAACTGCGACTAGAAGAAATGCTGCAAAACAATCAACTTGCCGCTAGCGCCAGACAGCAACTGCTAAAATTCTATGCCGAGATTGGATTGCCCCAAACTTTAGACAACCTCGGACTCGGAGACATTACCATAGCAGAATTGCAGCGCGCCGCCGACATAGCCTGCAATCCCAATTCCGACATTCACCGACTGCCTTTTAAAGTTGTTCCCCAACAATTAATGGCAGCGATGGTTTCTACTACCGCACCTGTGGGAGAATTAAAGATTAAGAATTAAAACAGTTTGTAGTAAGGACTAAAGTCCTGAAAAGGCTGTGCTAGCAAGGACGAAAGTCCTTACTACAAACCAGGAAAACTGACAACTGACAAAAAATAAATGACCTTGGATTGGATTAGCCCTGCTGACAGGTTGCAAAAACTACCGCCCTACGTATTTGCCCGTCTCGACGAACTCAAAGCCCGCGCCCGCGAACAAGGACTCGATTTAATAGACTTAGGAATGGGAAACCCCGACGGTGCCACTCCTCAACCAGTAGTAGAAGCCGCCGTCGCAGCCATCCAAAATTCTGCCAATCACGGCTATCCACCCTTTGAAGGAACTGCCAGTTTCCGCCGTACTATTACTAAATGGTACAGCCGCCGCTACAACGTTGAACTCGATCCAGAAAGCGAAGCATTGCCTTTGTTGGGTTCTAAAGAAGGTTTAGCACATTTTGCGATCGCCTATATCAATCCAGGGGACGTAATATTAGTACCAAGTCCCGCTTATCCGGTATTATTTCGCGGCCCGATTATCGCTGGTGCAAAAGTTCACAACATCATCCTCAAACCGGAAAATGACTGGGTAATTGACTTAGCCGACATTCCCGACAGCGTAGCCGAACAAGCCAAAATACTCTATTTCAATTATCCCAGTAATCCGACAGGAGCAACTGCACCCCGCGAATTTTACAAAGATATTGTGGCTTTCGCACACAAACATCAAATCTTGCTGGTTCACGATTTGTGTTATGCGGAATTAGCCTTTGACGGCTATCAACCGACAAGTTTATTAGAAATTCCCGGCGGTAAAGAAATCGGCGTCGAATTTCACACCATGTCCAAAACCTACAATATGGCCGGCTGGCGCGTCGGTTTTGTAGTAGGAAATAGCAAAATTATCCAAGGTTTGCGGACATTAAAAACTAACCTAGATTACGGTATATTTTCCGCTTTGCAAACAGCAGCAGAAACAGCACTGCAATTGCCGGACAGTTACTTGCACGAAGTGCAGAATCGTTACAGGACTCGCCGGGATTTCATGGTGGAAGGATTGGCAGAATTAGGGTGGAATATTCCTAAACCTCTGGCTGCAATGTATCTTTGGGTTCCCTGCACTCCGGGCATGAGTTCGACTGATTTTGCCCTGAATGTTTTGCAGCAAACCGGTGTTGTGGTGACTCCTGGTAATGCTTTTGGGCCCGGCGGCGAAGGATATGTGAGAATTAGTTTGATTGCAGATTGCGATCGGCTGGGAGAAGCATTGCGGCGTTTGAAACAAGCAAACATTCGCTATCAATAGTCATGATTATTAGTCATTAGTCATTGGTGATTAGTTAGTAGTTAACAGCTAACAACTAATAACTATTTAATCAAGATTGAGGACAAATGAAATCAGCTAATAAGGGTAAAGTGCTAAAACCAGGGGCTTCCCGATCGTTCTTCAGTGATATTCGGCGCACCCTAAAAATAGGGGTAAGTTGCGCCAAATATCACCCTAGAAATGACTGATAACTATAACCTTTTAATTTGCTCAATCACCCAATCAAAAGTTTCCATAACTTGCTTGAGGGCAGATTCGTCTTGCAAAGTAAACAAAGCCAGACTCGGCGACCTTCTCTCCCCAGGTTCTGTAGGTAGCGACAGACCGATCGAACTCAGCTTACTTCTCAATTCCAGCCAATGTGGTTCCGCATTAAAAGGCGGCTGGGAACCATAATTATCAGCAGAAATTTCCATTCTGCCAGCAATATCTACAGTGAATAACTGATAGGGTTTTCTGCCCTTTTGAGGCAATTGAGCGGCGAAACCGCCGTAGGCGTCCCCCGTTCCCCACTGGATCTGAACTTCGGGTTCTTGACTTTTCGCCCACAAGTAAATTGCTTTTGCCATTTGCGCCTCGTCCGCGCCTCGTCTAGCTTTTATTTCCGCAAAAAATGAAGATTCATCCCAACGCCTTCTTTCGCGCGTTGCGCTGGATTTTTTCTGCTGTGCTTCGGCTGTCTGACCGATCACTCTGGGAACCAGCGTTTTTAAACCGTCTTCACTTACATACTGCTTAATTTCCAAGGCCAAAACTTCAACCGGGTCCATTTGTTCGTTGAGAAATTCCACCACTCGGCGCATTTCAGCAGAAATCTCGTCAGCTACAAACACTAAGCGAACTTTACCCGCTTGCAAATTAGTTTTAACCTTCTGCCAAAATAAATCTTCATTAGCATCTGCACCGAGAAACTCTTCAAAAATCTGTTCGGGATCGCGACCCCGATCGCGACAATTAGCTTCAAACAGAGCAATAATTGAATCGATGGGCCAGTAAAACAACGCATTAGCAGCATAGTCCATCGACTGACCCAAAACTTTTTGCCGCAGTTCCGCATTAGGAGTTCGCCGGACATCCACCAAAGTAGGAACTGCATTTTGGTCGAGAAACAAATGATCCAGCGACCACTGCACCGCTGTTTCCTCATCGCTGGGTGCAGGTTCCCGCGAAATTAACAGCCACCTGCGCGCCGTCGCCCGATCGATTTGGTCTCCCGCGATCAAATTGGGATAAGTTAGTAGCAAGTCTTGTAACTGGTCTTCCGAGTCATAGGGCTGTTCCATCATTTCTACCAGCCTATCGTCATCCTGAATCAGATAAATACCTCCAGCCATGCAAGCCCACCTACTTAATTTTAGATTTTAGATTTTAGATTTTAGATTTTAGATTTTAGATTTCAGGCTTAGTTATTAGTCTTCAGTCTTCAGTCCGCAGCCAATAACTTGTGAAGGCCCAAGGCATTGGTCAGAATTCAATAAAAATTTTGAGTTCAATAATTTTTATTGTTTGTGAATTCCACCAAAAAAACCTTCTGACTGATGACTGATGACTGATGACTAATTACTAATCACTAATACAACCAGTAAATACTCGCTGTGCTGGCCCGGTCATGTAAATCCGCCCAGAAACTTCTGCCCATTCGATTTCCAAAACGCCGCCAGGGAGCTCAACTGCAGTTGCCCGATCGCACTTCCCTACCAACACCCCAGCTACCACAGCAGCACAAGCACCAGTCCCACAAGCTAGAGTAACACCCGCGCCTCTTTCCCACACCCGCATTTTTACATAGTCCGAACGTACCACTTGAATAAATTCCGTATTGGTACGCTGCGGGAAGGCTTGGTAGTGCTCGAATTGAGGCCCGACAGTTTCTAAAGCAACAGCCGTAACATCCTCTACAAACGTAATGCAGTGAGGATTACCCATGCTGACACAGGTAACAGACCAAGATTTATCGGCAACTTCGATCGGCACATCTATAACTTTGGCATCCGGTGCGGCCAAAGTTGTCGGAATTTCCGCCGCCAGCAGCCGGGGAACCCCCATATCCACCTTCACCTGACCGTCCGATCGCAATTCGGTGATAATAACGCCCGCACCGGTGTGAATCCGGTACTCAGTCTTAGATTCACTCCCCCCCTTAGCAAGGGAGGGGTCAATTTCTTCCGATTCACTCCCCCCCTTAGCAAGGGGGGGTTGGGGGGGGTGAATTTCTTTCGATTCCAAATCGGCGATAAACTTAGCCAAACAGCGAATCCCGTTGCCGCACATTTCCGGTTCCGAACCGTCGGAGTTAAAAATCCGCATCGTATAGTCAGTGTCGTTTTGACCCGGAAGAGCAAATATCACACCGTCTGCGCCAATCCCGAAATGTCGATCGCACAAATCCACAGCTTGTTCTGGCGTGATCACCGGTTCTGACGAGTGGCGGTTGTCAATCAGAATAAAATCATTTCCCAGTCCGTGATACTTCGCAAACTCGATCGGCATAAAAACAAACCTCTTTTGGTTAAAACTGATTAGATAATTTGATGACCAAATTACCCATTTCCCAGTATTATAAAACTTTATGCAATTTATAGTCCTTTCTAGTCAAATATAAACAAATATAATATTTATAACTCCACAGAGATATCTAATTAATGCTGATGTCAATGGCTCAATGAATATCGGTCGAAAATTAGCCACCAAGGGGTTTCTCTCTCATTGGGGAGAGGCGCTTGTAATTGCGGCAGTAAGGGTTAAACGGTATAAACAGAAGAATATGGTTTAAGGTAATATTTGACTATATTTTTCTGAACTATGTCTGAATTTGAAACCGGATTGCCCAGCGTTCGCTTAATACAAAGCTACATCAAAGACAAAGAACAGGTGCAGCTCAAACTCGTTACCGGCGACTTGCTAGAGGGCAGAATTTTTTGGCAGGATCATAGCTGCATTTGCCTCCTCGATGCCTCAGAAACACAAATTCTGATCTCGCGGCCAGCAATTGCTTATCTCAAACCCAACGGCTGAGGAGACGGGGAGAGTGGGAGAGGGGGACAGTGGGAGAATGGAGACGGAGAGATTGGGAGAGGGAGACAGTGGAACAAATCTTCCTTCTTCCCTCTTCCCTCTTCCCTCTTCCCTCTTCCCTCTTCCCTCTTCCCTCTTCCTTCTTCCCTCTTCCCTCTTCCTTCTTCCTTCTTCCTTCTTCCTTCTTCCTTCCCTAATCGCTAAACAGCTTTTCGCTGACTTGAACCTTGACCAAAGGCAGCTTTAAAGCAGGTTGCGGCACCGGCGGTGAGGCCGTCCGCTGCATCAAGCCGAGCTCGTAGAAGCCGCCGCACAGCAGCAAACGATCGCCTTCTTGCAAATTCGTAGTTCCGTCGGGCCAGCGAGTAAATTTCCCTTCCCGGCGGATCGCCCGCACCTGCACCCCGTACTGGGTCAGCAATTCTACCTCTGACAGTTTTTTGCCCGCCCAAGGGCTCTTTGCTGGCAGTCTCAGCCACTGGCAAGAACTGTCGCCCTGCGGTACTGCAACTTCCCCCTTCGCCAGTAACTCAAAACTGATGAGTTCTTCCGGTTCTCCCACTACAAAAAGTCGATCGCCCGAGTGCAAAGCTGTCTTGCCGTTAGGATAATCAATTTCCTCGCCATTCTCGCGGACGATCGCCATCACGCTGACCCCTGTCAACTGTCGCAAGTTAGTTTCTTCCAGAGTCATGCTGGCGATGGGAGAACCCGACGGCAAGCTGTACCACTCGCTGTTCATATCTCGAACCGCCACTTTCAAATCCCGCGAAATCGCCAAAGGTTCGCGCGGTGGCCGCAATTCCAGATAGCGGCTGCTGCGAATTTGCTGCACTTCCCGCCCGATCGCCATTGCCGAGATCCCAATACTAGCCAACAAGTGGGCAGACAGTTCTAAACTCGCCTCAAACTCCGGCTGCACCACTTCCCAGGCCCCCAGTTGGTAAAGCAGTTCGATGTCTTTATCTTGGTTGGCCCGCACCACAATATCCAAATCCGGGACTAATTCTAAAGCCCGCTTCAGACACAAGCGAGTGCTCATGGGATCGGGAAGGGCGATCGCCATTGCTTTTGCCCGTTCCACCCGGGCGGCTTCCAATACGTGCAAGCTGGCAGCATTCCCGTAAATGTAAGGAATTCCTTGGACTCTGCACTCTTGAATTCTACTTTCTGACTCGTCGATCACCACAACTGAACAGTTGCGACTTTGCAGCATTTTGACTAAAATTCTGCCGACTCGCCCGTAGCCGCAAACCACAACATAATTGTGTTCCGGCAAAGTTTCAGCTATTTCCACAGGTTGAGATGTTTCGTCAAAATAGCGCTGCAAAGGCCCGAAATTTTCCGCCCATTTCAATAACTGCGGCACGCTTCTCAACACAAACGGGGTTAGCACGAGGGTGACGGCTGTCGTTCCTAAAATTAACAGGTAAACGTCCCGCGAAACCAGCCCCATAACTTGGCCGGAACTAGCGAGTACAAAGGAGAATTCTCCTATTTGAGCTAAGCCCAAACCTGCGATCAATGCTGTTTTTAGCGGATAGCCAAATAATCGGACGATCGGCGTTATAATCAAGAATTTGCCGACAAATACTATAAATACCAGTCCCAGAATTACTTCTAGATGGTTCCACAGAAACACCGGGTCAATTAACATCCCGATGGTGACAAAAAATAAGGATGCAAAAATATCTCGCAAAGGCTCGACATAAGTTAGAGTTTGGTCGGCATATTCCACCTCCGAAATCATTAAACCCGCCACAAATGCGCCCATCTCGATCGAAAAACCCAAATATTCTGTAAGCAGCGCAATCCCTAAAGCCAAAACCACAACTCCCAGCAAAAACAGTTCTCGACTTTCTGTTTTCGCGAGGTATCGCAGCAACTGCGGTACCATCCAAATGCCGGCGACTACAGCACCGACAGCAAATAACCCGATCCGCACTAGGGCCCACGCTACCGTCATGCCGATCGCTTCTGCGGGCTGGTTGAGTGCCGGCAAAACCGCTAGCATTAGCCCCAAAGCCAAATCTTGAACTACTAATATTCCCAGCATGACTTGACCGTGGGAAGTACCGCCTTCATTGCGCTCCATCAAGCATTTCAGGACGACTGCGGTCGAAGAAAGCGACAGGATCGATCCTAAAAACACGCCTTGAGCAGGGGATTCTACCCAGCCTACAGCCAAGGAAATTGCAGTAGTAATGGCGATCGTCAGCACAATTTGCAAGCCCCCCCCGCCCAAACTAATGGTTTTAACTTTTTGGAGTTCGGCGAAGGAAAATTCCACTCCCAAGGCAAATAACAGAAAGGCAACCCCAAATTCAGCCAGGGTGTCTACCTGAATTAATTCTTTAATCAGCCCCAAACCGGCCGGCCCAACTACGATCCCTCCCAGCAGGTAGCCGAGAATTACCGGCTGTCGCAACAGGGATGCAAAGAGTCCTCCTGCTGCGGCAGCAGCGAGAACTAGAACTAAGTCAACGATCAGTCGGAAGTCTTCTTGCACAACTTTATGAAAAAAGTATAAAGTTATATTATAGTGTCTAATGTGTTGATTATGTTTAGGGGGTTGACTGTAGTTGGGGAGCCAGGGCAACTGCAACTATAGAAGCAGGTATTTTCTGAGACCAAAGAGTTTCACTCCTCAAAAAAAGCTTAACCTCTTGCAAGTAGAGCGAGGCATTGCGCCTTGATTGAGGGTAATGTTTCACCTCAACGAGATGAGCGCGGTGAGATTAAATCAAGTTACTTTTTTTAATCCATTTCAGATCGAATAAAGTGGTGTTGATTACTTTTTTGTATTGAGCGGTTTTATCACGGTGTAGGTTCACAAATCTGCGCTCGGTAAAAAGGATTAGTTAAAATCGTTTTTATTTATTCAAGCCCTGGTTGCGGATTTACCCGATATACTGGATAATTACTCAGGCACTTTTGTCTCTTTTTCTAGCAATCCCCGGTTTTGCTAACAATAAAGATTTAGGTTTTAGACAAGTAATTTGGTCGTTGCTCTTGATACCTCAAAATGACTTGTCCATTCGGGATGCAGGTGGGACAAAGCTGCCGTCGCACCTGTAAAAACAGCGCTAGAGGCGATCGAGTCCCTAACTGCAGGACACCCGTATTTGCTCGGTCACGAACTGAGCATTGCCGATTTCTACCTAATTCCGGTCTTCAGCTACCTATCGCAGACCCCAGAGTACGAAGCAACGATCAACTATCGCGCGAACTTCAAAGCTGCGGACTTGGTGGAATGAGGTCACTCAACTTCCCAGTGTGAAAAAAGTCTGTGCTTGACATCTGTGCACTTTATAACTTAAGGGTTTACAACCATGTCGCATTTATTTGAGCCATTGGATCAACGCGGTGTTACATTCCGAAATCGCATTGCAGTTTCTCCCATGTGTCAATATTCAAGCGTTGATGGATTCGCGAATGATTGGCATTTGGTTCATCTCGTCAGTCGAGCCGTAGGAGGGGCAGGGCTGGTGATGACTGAAGCAGCGGCAGTCGAGCCTGAAGGACGAATTACGCCGCAAGATTTGGGAATCTGGCAAGATGCTCACATTGAAATGTTGGCGCGAATCGTCGAGTTAATTCACCGCAACGGTGCGGTTGCGGGGATTCAACTTGCTCATGCAGGTCGAAAAGCCAGTACAGCAGCTCCGTGGGATGGCGGCGATGTGCTTTCGGAATCTCAAGGAGGATGGACTTCGATCGCCCCTAGCGCCATTCCATTTGAACCCGGTACCCCCGCCCCGATCGCTCTGAGTATCGAAGACATTCAGAAGCAGACCACACTCTTTGTCAGCGCAGCCCAACGCGCCCTCGAAGCCGGATTTGACCTAATAGAGATTCATGCGGCTCACGGCTACCTACTGCATGAATTTATGTCTCCCTTGAGCAATCAACGGACAGATGACTATGGTGGCAGTTTTGAGAATCGCATCCGGTTTTTATGTGAAGTCGTAGAAGCGGTGCGAAATGTTTTGCCCGATCGAACACCGCTTTGGGTTCGCATCTCTGCAACCGATTGGCTTCCAAATGGTTGGGACATTGAACAAAGTATTGTACTCAGCTATAAATTAAAGTCACTGGGCGTTGATTTAATCGATTGTTCCTCAGGCGCAATTGTACCGGGTGAAAAAATTCCGACGGGTGCAGGTTATCAAACTACCTTTGCCGATCGCATTCGACGCTCCGCCAACATCGCCACCGGAGCCGTTGGTATGATTACTGCACCCGCGCAGGCCGACCACATCATCCGTACAGGTCAAGCAGATATGGTATTACTTGCCAGAGAAATGCTGCGCGATCCTTATTGGCCGATGCAGGCTGCGAAGCAACTACGTCAATCCGTGCCTGCTCCAGTTCAATACGCTCGCGCTTGGTAATTAAGCGGATTTGCGATCGATTTTACACAACTCCACTAGGAATCCCTTTTTTAGTGTTTATGTAAACCAGTGGCTCAATAAAGGCTTGTTTGATTCTGCGATCCCTTCAAGTACAAGGCACGTTCTCATCGCCGTGACGCGAGTCGATTTAATCAACTAACAGGAGTGAATATGTCTGAGATTCAAAACAAGGTTGTCATCATTACAGGAGCAAGTAGCGGTTTAGGTGAAGCCACCGCTCATCGTCTAGCTGCCAGCGGAGCCAAACTCATGCTTGCTGCCCGCCGCGAAGATAGACTCAAGGACTTGGTGGCTGCAATCGAAAAAACAGGTGGCACAGTTGCCTATCGAGTCACCGATGTTGCCGATCGCGCGCAGGTGCAAGCATTGGCTGACGCAACGCTGGAAACCTATGGACGCATTGATGTGCTGGTCAACAATGCCGGTTTAATGCCATTGTCTCCCCTTGACCAGATTAAGGTGGATGAGTGGGATCAAATGATTGATGTCAACATTAAAGGCGTACTTTACGGCATCGCAGCAGTGCTGCCGACTATGCGCCAACAGAAGTCTGGGCACGTAATCAACTTGTCGTCTGTTGCAGGACATAAAGTATTTCCGGCGGGGGCAGTTTACTGTGCTACCAAGTATGCAGTGCGAGCGATTTCCGAAGGGCTGCGGCTGGAGTCAAACGGTGAAATTCGTTCTACCAACATTTCACCCGGTGCAGTTGCGACTGAGTTGACCAGTACCATCACTCATGGTGATACGGCATCAGGGGTGGATAAGTTGTATTCAGTCGCCATTGATGCCGATGCGATCGCCCGGGCGATTGCCTATGCCATCGAGCAGCCCGGTGATGTGGATGTCAACGAAATGATCATCCGTCCGACTCGTCAGGAGTTGTAAAGTGGGGCGCATCAGAGTCGATCGACTCAACTGAATTTAACCCAATGGCTCAACGGGAGACCGAATGGCTGGTGAAATGCACTAGATTCGAGGTTGCACAGGTAAGCCGTTGCTGCTGATTCATAGTTTGGCGGGAAGCTGGCGATCGGGGCATCCCATCCTCAACGAGCTCGCTGCTAAACGCGATCGGCTTGCTTACGAATAACTCAGCAAGGTGCGTCGGTGCGTTCGATCGCACATCCCCTCGCCATCGGTTGGCACTTCCAATCTGTTTGTCGGAGGGCATGGTTGTGTCGATCGCACCTTCCCCCCTCCAACCCAACAATCTAATCAATCTAGCAACCATAATATCGGATAATTGTAAAGCAATTCACCAAGCCAAAAGCATGAGTATTGACCAATTAAACACGGACTACGGCATCGCCGGCCACCTCACCTTCGCCACCGGAAACGGTGGTTTCCCGATGATTCACATCGACAACGGCCAAGCCAAAGCCTTAATTTCTGTGTATTCCGGTCAAGTGCTCTCCTTTCAACCCGCCACCGAAACCACAGACTTGATGTTCGTCAGCGAAAAAGCCTACTACGCCGAAGGGAAAGCCATCAAAGGCGGTATACCCATCTGTTGGCCCTGGTTTGGCCCAGATCCCGAAGCCTTGGGGCGTCCGAGTCATGGGTTTGTGCGGAATCGCCTCTGGAATGTGCTAGAAACCGCCACAACCCCAGACGGCGCAACCAAAGTCACTCTAGGACTCAAGGATACCGATGAAACTAGAGCAATTTGGCCGCAAGCCTTTGAACTGGCGATCGCAATTACGATCGGCACCAGCCTCACTGTAGAATTAATCACCCGCAATTTAGGCGACAAAGCATTTCCCCTCACCCAAGCTTTGCACACCTATTTCCAAGTCGGCGATATCAACCGCGTGCAGGTTTTAGGTTTAGAAAATAGCCAGTATCTTGATAAAGCGGATGGTGGTGTCGAAAAAACTCAAGTGGGTGCAGTGGTAGTAACAGGTGAAGTCGATCGCATTTATCTCGATGTCACTAACGAATTAGTCATTGACGATAGCGCCCTCAATCGTCGGATTCGCATTAAATCATCTGGTAGTAAATCCGTCGTAGTGTGGAATCCCTGGGTGACAATTTCTGCAAATATGGCCGACCTTGATGATGCAGATTATCAGCGTTTACTCTGCGTAGAAACGACCAATGCAGCTACAGATATTGTGGAAGTTCCCGCTCATGGTGAGTTCCGCTTGCAGGCAATTTACAGCGTTGAACGCGACTAAGTAATTAGAACTTAATCTTAGCGGTGATGGGGTCAAAATTCCCAGTAAGCGGTTCAACATTTCGATTGGATATTTTGGGCGTTGCTGAAATCCCACGCACAAGACTGGGATTGTTTCTTTAAATACAACTTAAATGCCGATTAGCTGATTGAATTGAAACACTCTGTCACCCTAATGACTAATAATACCAAATCTAAAATTTCTCCCCTGTTTATTTCTTAGTCCGCGAAAGACGTTGGGCTAATGGGACTCGAACCGTCTAGCCACCGACGAAAGTTTGTACGATCGGTTTCAACCGCCGGCTCCGATCTTTTTACTTACCATCAATTATTATGCAAATCTTCAACTGGACAAAACTTCAAAATGGATCAGACATTCGCGGTATCGCCCTCGAAGGCGTTCCCAATGAAACAGTCAACCTAACGCCCGAAATTGCGACAATCTTAGGTAAATCCTTTGTCAGTTGGCTGGTGCAAAAAGTCAATAAGCCAGCGGCAGAATTAACGATCGCGATCGGGCGTGACAGTCGCCTATCAGGGCCAAGCCTAATGCAAGCAGTCATGGAGGGAATCGCCTCAGTTGGTGCAACCGTATACGACTTTGAAATGGCCTCAACCCCCGCCATGTTTATGAGTACCATTACCCCTGGTTTTGATTGCGACGGTGCGATTATGCTCACTGCTAGCCATTTGCCATTTAATCGCAACGGCTTAAAGTTTTTCACTGCCAAAGGTGGGTTACAAAAGCAGGATATTACAGATATCTTAACACTAGCCCAAAGCAATTACTTTGAGCCAGCCTCATCGCCCGGTAAGATTATAAAGCATGATTTTATCTCTGTTTATGCTAACCAATTTGTCACAAAGATTAGGGAATCAGTCAATCATCCCGATAATTTTGATGAACCACTAACAGGATTAAAAGTAGTTGTAGATGCGGGCAATGGTGCTGGCGGTTTTTATGTTGATAAAGTCTTAAAACCTTTAGGTGCAGACACTACGGGCAGTCAGTTTTTAGAACCCGACGGTACTTTCCCCAATCATGTGCCAAATCCCGAAGATAAACAGGCAATGCAGTCAATTTGTCAAGCGGTAATTGAACATCAAGCAGATTTTGGGATTATTTTTGATACCGATGTCGATCGCAGCGCGGCTGTCGATCAAGTTGGCAAGGAACTCAATCGCAATCGCTTAATTGCCTTGATTTCTGCGATCGTATTAAAAGAACACCCAGGCTCTACCATTGTTACCGATTCTATCACCTCCGATGGCTTGACACAATTCATCGAACAGGATCTAAAAGGGATTCACCATCGCTTTAAACGTGGCTACAAAAATGTGATTGACGAGTCGATACGCCTCAATGAAGCGGGACAGGAATCATGGCTGGCGATTGAAACCTCTGGACATGGAGCTTTGAAAGAAAATTACTTTCTGGATGATGGCGCTTATTTGGTCAGCAAATTATTGATTGAATTGGCTAAATCCAAGTTAGCAAATCAATCTTTGCCCGATTTAATTGCGACTTTAAAAGAACCCGAAGAAAGTGCAGAATTTCGGATTAAACTTGGTGTAGATGATTTCAAGGCTCACGGCGATCTCGTTATTGAACAACTGCAAGAATTTGTCTCAACGCAAGCCGACTGGAAAATAGTTCCCAATAACTACGAAGGTTTGCGAATTTCCTGCACGTCAGCTAGCGAATCCGGCTGGTTTCTGTTACGATTATCACTCCACGATCCGGTGATGCCTTTGAATGTTGAGTCGAATGTTAAGGGTGGTGTCGCTCGCATAGTCGCTCGGCTTTTAGCTTTTTTCCAAACCACCGAATCCCTTGATTTTTCGGCACTATCGATCTAAGTTTTACTCGTGTCAGACTATTAGTAAACCAAACCCAAGGAGGAATTTAATCATGTGGCTTTTAATCATAAAATGTTCTGCTGAAAGCTGGGAGACCCATTCCAAAGCTTTCAAAGCCATCGCGGCCAAATATCCGGCCACGCCTTCCTCTTCCAAAAAGATGAAAGGCGACGGTCAACGCATCATGGAATATCAGCTTGAGAATGTCAATGATGTAGAGGAATTTATGGAAGAATGCTTGACATTAGATGGTTTCACTGCTACCTTTGAATCCCTATAATTCTAGGTGATAAGATTATAGCAAGTCTCAATTTTTATCTCATACCATTTTAGAGGTGAGATTTTAAAATTGGGAATCAATACTATTAGGCCAAAAACAGGCTACAATAACTAGAGAGTTTGAGGAAGTTTGTGGGAAAGTAAACGGCAAAGAAAGAATTGATTTAACAGCTCTTGAGTTAAAAATAATTGGGTTGTAGCGCCGTGAACTATAACTAATACCAATTGTTAAAGGTTATGCAACAGTAGCTAGGACAGATAAAATATAATCCTATCCGCTTAGAGATGAAGAGTGTTTATGTTAAAAGTTGGGCTCTCCTTGATTTGTGGTGGAAAGGGTAGTGTGAGCGTCTGCCTCAAGCGGGCTTTCCTCCCCGCTACGGGAATTTTTATTATTCTTATCACCTCAAGTTAAGTATTTATTAAAGTGAGTCTCTCATCTCCAAATCTTTGACCGAGCTTTTTACCTAAGGCTTTTTCTCTCGACTTATTGCGGATTGCTATAGTTAGTCTAGATAGTTAAAAATATATCAGCGAGACAAAGATTAAGGACACCTAGTGATGATAATGACTGTGAGTCGAGGCAACGGCGGGCTAAGTGCTGAAATAGTTACGGGTCGGATTTTGCGGTGGCGGCAGTTCAAAGCAAACAAGCTAACCGCCAGTTCGATCGGGGGAATTGTTGCTGGCTTTCTGAGTTTTGCCCTGCCGGTGCAAGCTTTGCAGGTAGTTGTGACGCCGACAAATCCCGAACTGGGAGATACGCTGTCAGTAATTATTCAGGCTGACGGTAATGGCGGGGAAACTCCAAAAGTTTCTCTACAGCAAAAAAACTACCCCGCCTTTCCCATCGGCAACGGGCGCTTTCGGGCCTTGCTGCCGACGACGCCGTTAGAGAAACCCGGTGCCCGCCAAATCCAAGTCACAGGTGATGGACAAGTGCAGAAGTTGAGCGTGCAAGTGCGCGGTCGAGATTTTCCCACTCAATCCATCTGGCTACCGCCTGGGAAAGACGAGGAAGGTACAGATGCCGAATTCGATCGCGTAGACGCATTTAAAGCACTGGTGACACCCGAAAAATTTTGGGACGGCAAATTGTTGCGCCCCAACTCCGGCGAAATTACTACTATTTACGGGGTGCGACGTTATTATAATGGGGTATTTGCTCAAGACTACTACCACCGCGGCGTCGATTACGCAGGTGCTTACGGTTCCCCTGTCGTGGCACCAGCAGCAGGTCGGGTGTCTCTAGTGGGACGCGAATCGCAAGGCTTCAAAATCCACGGGAACGTGGTTGGTATCGACCACGGTCAGGGGGTAGCAAGTATTTTGATGCACCTCAGCCGGATTGATGTCAAGGAAGGCGATGTCGTGAAAGCTGGTCAAGTAATCGGTGCTCTGGGGTCAACGGGGGCTTCCACAGGCCCTCACCTGCACTGGGGACTTTACGTGCATGGGCAGTCCGTCGATCCTGTACCTTGGCGGCTTCAGGGAGTTGAGTAGGATTTTTTACAGGTTTTGACGGATTTATCAGTCAATTATGGGGTAAGTTTGTGGCTGGGGTGTGCAGATAACTGTTATGGGTTATCTGTAATTGAGTTAGGATTTGTATAAAATTTCTCAACTCAACCCTCACAACTCGAATCTCAAGACGCTAACCATCGCGTCTTCACAAAACTTTATTAATGATGCCGTTGAGCGGGGACGCATATATGAGTATTGAAAAAATTGTTGAACAGGCTTTGCAGGATGGTTATTTAACGCCGTCTATGGAAGCTGAGGTGGGACGCATCTGCAATACGGCTTCGGAATTGTCGATCGAAGAGTACATGGCTCTCGATCGTCTGATGGGATCTTTGTTGACTGGCGAAGTTGTGGTTCTGCCACGCAAACAGTTCATCAACGTTATGGAAGAGTTGGTCCTGAGCGATGCGATCGCTAGGGTGGCCGAAATTGAGGCGACGAGCGACCTGAGTCTAGATGTGGGAGATATTGCAGCTTATGCTTTAAATAGGCTGCCACCTCTGTACGCTACGACGGAAGAGGGCGCTCACTTTCAAAGGGCTAGGGCTAAAGAGCAACTTCACGATTTGATTTCCAAAGAAGTCAACGCAGCGATCTCCCGCAACTTGGATCGGCCTGACACCCCAAACCCCACAGCTTTGGGCAAGTCTTCTGGAAACGAGGTTCTTTCACAGCTAAGCACTTGGCTGCAAGCTAACGCCACTAATTTTGAGCCGCAGCCTTAGTACCACCCCAACAGCTCTATTTCAGTTAAGTCGATCCCGCTCAATTCAGAAAGCGGGATTTTTAGTTTCTGAGTCAGCAAGATTCATCTGAAGACCGAAGCCAGAAGGCACAAGACCGAAGCCAGAATTCAAGAAAAAAAATTAAAATTTAAGAGTTTTCTTTATTTGTTACATCAAATAAAAAATTCCCTCTTCCTTCTTCCCTCTTCCTTCTTCCTTCTTCCCTCAAACGATTAATTGTTGCTGTCAGAAGAGTCTGCCGAGGGGCCAGCGGTAACTTTTGTTTCTCGCTTTTCGCGTTTTTTCCGTTCCGCTTGGATGACATCTTGAAGCACTATTCGCGCTTGAGCCATTTTTTCCAAATTGCTGCGGTACAAATCTAAATCTTTGCTAACTTTGTCTTCTGGCAGGTGCAAGGCCGCACTGACTTTAGCGATCGCGTTGTTTCGCGTTTCTTGGTCTTTTACTAAGTTAGGGTCAGCTTTTTCTAACAGCGAGAACAAACCGATCGCGAACAACCGGCTGTACTTAAATTGAGGGTTGCTGGCGATCGCCCCTAAAGACGCTTGCAAATCCGCTGTATCTTCAAAGCTGGTCGAACGATCGAGCCACGAGAGCAACTCTTGCCCGGAAAGTCTATCTGCCAAGCTTTCCAATCGCTGAGCGTCTTGCTTGTAGCGATCTGGATCGTCTTCTAGGGACTTGCACAAAGCGTTAAAAATCGAAACTCTGTCTGCTTCTGGGGCGTACCCAAGCATGAATCGATCGAAAGCTGTCACTACACCCAAAGCATAAATCGGGTCGTATTGAAAATCGGCATTCGCCGAAAGCAAGTGCATTTCTACCATCAACTCTTCCACCACTCGACGGTAAATTGAATTGATCGGTCGAGTGTGAATCGTATAGAAACTTCGCTTAGTATCTGAAACAGTACGGTTATTGTTCACCTGAGTCTTATAGATAAATAATTTTGCCGTAGCGGGCGTGCCAGCGCGGCGTGAGTAAAGTCGTGGGAGTCAATTCTGCGATCGGTCTGACAAAAAGTGCCAGTTTTTTTTAAGCGTTGCCGCCTCCTTGCGAGACAAAATTTTATCAAAAAAATTTTACGCGCGATCGGCAGCAACAATTAATATGTCGCAATAGGAGGGAAAAACCCCAGTATCTTTACAATCATAGCTTAGCTGGGATCGCTCATAAATCTAATCTTCTGACTTGCCCAGCCTAGATATGGTCTTGCATATCACAATAAATTTTTCTTGTCAACCACTAATTGTGAAAAATCAAACAAACATGACAATTTCTCCTGAATTAATAGCTTTAGCCCAGTACATGGCGGGCGAATTTGACAACCGGGAACAAGCGCTAGCAGAGCCGACGTGGTACGTCCACCTTCGTTTGTGGCAAAGACCCCTGCCGGTTCGTTTATTTTCCGAACCCAGCATTGCGCTGTTTGCAGAACAAGCCAACATTCTGGAATTAGACAAGCCATACCGCCCCCGCATCGTGCAACTGAGGCACTCACAGATAGCGCCGGGACTTATCGAAGCTCAGTATTATATGTTCCACGACATTACAGCCGTCAAAGGAGCCGGTTGCAACCCCGACTTGCTTGGAAAGCTAACGAAGGAGCAAATCCAACTCCTCCCCGGCTGCACCCTGTCGGTTGCAGTGCAAAATTTAGGCTCAAACAGCTATCGCTTTCGGGCATCTTTGCCGGAGGGAACTCGCTGCGGCTTTGCCTACGGGGGGCAAAATTACCAAGTAGACTTGGGATTTGAAGCCGCAGGCGAGGAATTTCTCAGCTACGACAAAGGAATAAGCCCCACGACAGGCAAGGCTATCTGGGGAGCTTTAATGGGCCCTTTTAGATTTGTCAAGCGTCAGGATTTTGCTGCTGAGATATTGGTTTGAAGCAAGAAGCAACAATAAACAAGGAAGAAAGATTTAGCTATCTAGGATAGAAGGCAAGACTTTACCTTGACCTATTCTTCTACTTTAGTGTTTTGAACCTCTCAACCTCTCAAGAAAGGAAGAAAGCATAAGGAAGCTGGCAAGAGTTTACCTGCTTCCTGTTCTTGTGCAGGGTTCCGGCGCATTTTGTGAGCCTCAAGCTTAAATTACCCGCGACACTGCAATCGATGCCAGCAGGAGTGCTCAACTTGCGCGTGGCACCCCCTCTAGAGCTTCTTCTTCCGTTTCAAAGATTTCAAACACAGAATCCATCATGGTGACTTCAAACACCAGTTTGGCTTCGGGATGAACATTGCAAATGCGGAAACTTCCCTTAACTTTATCCGCATCCCGCATACCTGCTACAAGTGAGGTCAGGCCAGAACTATCGATAAAGTTAACCTGACCAAGATTCACTACGACATGGCGGCTGAGTTTGGAAATACACTCTTGCAACTTGAGGCGGAATTGCCAAGCTGTAGTGATATCCAACCGTCCTGTCGGTGCTAAGACGATAACTGTTGTACCGTCTTGAAGCGTGTGGGTTTTTTGATCAATATGAATCACTGACCCTTCCCTCAAATTTATTATCTATCGCGGTGGTTACTGTCCCAGTAGTTTAACTCAGGTCGGTGACTGCTGAGGCATCCAATTCGCCCAATCTTGCGGTTTTAAGAACTTCGAGTAGAGTTCGGCTTCGGGAGAGTTGGGTTCTGGTTCGTAACAGTATTCCCAGCGTACCAAAGGTGGCAGGGACATTAGAATCGATTCGGTGCGTCCGTTGGTCTGTAAGCCAAAGGTCGTGCCTCGATCGTACACCAAGTTAAATTCAACGTAACGGCCGCGGCGGTAAAGTTGGAAATTACGCTCGCGCTCGCCGTATTCTTTCGATCGGTGCTTTTCAATAATAGGGGTGTAAGCCGGCAAAAATGCCTGGCCGCAATCCTGTACGAAGGCGAACAGCGACTCCCAAGTCCTAGGTTCCGGCACGCCGATGTTGTTGCTGCACTCAGCGGCTTTACCTTTGACATGATGGTCGCGGTAAAGCGCGCCTTGAGCGCTTTGGTAGTCAAAAAACAGGCCGCCCACGCCCCGAGTTTCTTGGCGGTGGGGGAGGTAGAAATATTCGTCGCACCAGAGTTTAAAGGTCGGATAATATCCGGGATGGTGGCGATCGCAAACTGCTTTCAGAGTTTTGTGAAAATGAGCTGCATCCTCAGCCAACGGGTAATAAGGAGTCAAATCCACACCGCCGCCAAACCACCAAATCGGGCCGGCCTCAAAATAGCGGTAATTCAGGTGAACCGTAGGCAAGTAGGGATTGCGGGGGTGCAGCACCATCGAAGTGCCCGTTGCATAGAAATCGTGACCAGCAGCTTCTGGGTGCTTTGCCAGAATCAAAGCCGGCAAACTTTCGCCCCACACTTGGGAAAAATTGACTCCCCCTTGTTCAAAAACATCGCCTTCGCGCATGACGCGAGAACGTCCGCCGCCGCCTTCGGAGCGTTCCCAAGAGTCCTCCTTAAATTTGCCAACGCCATCGAGCTGTTCGAGGGATTGACAAATTTCGTCTTGTAGGCTTTTCATAAATTGGCTGACTCTAGCTCTAGAGTCAGCGGGTGGCAAAAACGGGGAAGTGGCTGTTTTAAGTGTTGTAGAAACTGTCATAAAATTTTCTGTTGTCAGATTTGAGTCTTAGATGGGCGATGAATCCCAAATCCAGTCGTCATGTAATTATGCCACCGTAGGTCTGCAAATGATCGCTATGAAGTTACATTAAAAAATAGCAATAAAAATATACTTAAACCTGCGATCGAAAATTCGCTAACCCAATTGCAGAGCTATGGTGGAGAACACAATGCCCAATACACTCGATGTTAGTTCAGTCTTAGAAATCCTGCGACCCGTGCAAGACCCCGAACTGCAAAAGAGTTTGGTGGAATTGAACATGATTCGTAACATAAAAATTGACGGCGGTGTCGTCAGTTTTACTTTAGTGCTGACAACGCCTGCTTGCCCGCTGCGAGAATTTATTGTCGAAGATTGCCAAAAAGCGGTCAAACAGTTGCCAGGAGTCGAAAAAGTGGCGGTGGAGGTGACAGCCGAGACGCCCCAGCAAAAGGGTGTGGTCGATCGCCAAGGCATTGAAGGAGTGAAAAATATTATCGCAATTTCCAGCGGCAAAGGCGGCGTCGGCAAAAGCACAGTGGCGGTAAATGTGGCAGTAGCGCTAGCGCAAACCGGCGCTAAGGTGGGTTTGCTGGATGCGGATATCTATGGGCCCAATGACCCGACAATGTTGGGTCTG
Organism: Microcoleus sp. MON1_C1; assembly: GCF_036701945.1. Lineage (NCBI taxonomy): Bacteria > Bacillati > Cyanobacteriota > Cyanophyceae > Oscillatoriales > Microcoleaceae > Microcoleus > Microcoleus sp. MON1_C1. Next base: position 29,928 of record NZ_JAUBRO010000037.1, read on the forward strand.
GGGGACGCGAAAGTGATGGTTAGGGACGGGAAAAGCGGGGAAAGCCTCGAACCCGCCTTCAACTACGGCGTCAAATTAGTGTCGATGGCATTTTTAATTGACAAAGACCAGCCCGTCATTTGGCGCGGCCCGATGTTGAACGGGATCATTCGACAGTTCCTCTATCAGGTGAATTGGGGCGATTTAGACTATTTGATTGTCGATATGCCTCCGGGTACTGGAGACGCGCAGTTGACAATGGCGCAAGCGGTGCCGATGGCTGGTGTGGTGATCGTTACCACGCCGCAGACTGTGGCATTGTTGGACTCCCGCAAGGGTTTAAAGATGTTCCAGCAGTTGGGAGTGTCGGTGTTGGGAATTGTGGAAAACATGAGCTATTTTGTGCCGCCGGATATGCCCGACAAGCAATACGATATTTTCGGTTCCGGTGGCGGGGAAAAGACTGCTGCTGAGTTGGGAGTGCCGCTGTTAGGCCGCATTCCGCTGGAAATTCCGTTGCGGGAAGGTGGCGATTCGGGGGTGCCGATCGTGGTGGGGCAACCGGGTTCTGCTTCAGCTAGGGAGTTGCGGGCGATCGCGGGCCGCATTGCCGGTAAAGTTTCCGTAGCAGCCTTAGCCTAACCAACTCTCGTTTCTGGGCTTTGCCTCGCGTCTTCCTGTAAACGAAGATTTGCCTAGTTCTCAGGCTCTGCTTGGGAACTAGAAACGAGAAAAGGTAAGCTATAAAGAGCCAACTTAACATTCACAGAATTATGATTTTTCCAGGTTCGGCAGTTCGAGTTAAAGATAAGGGTGAGATTTACTACGCCTTTCAAGGACAAGTTCAGCGAGTTAGCGATGGGAAGGTCGCGGTACTGTTTGAAGGTGGCAATTGGGACAAGCTGATCACGTTCCGGCTGTCGCAATTGGAACTTGTCGATGCTACGGCTGGTCGGGCGAAATAGTCAGTTGACAGTTGACAGTTGACAGTTGACAGTTGTCAGTTGTCAGTTGTCAGTTGTCAGTTATTGTTTATTAGTACCCACTTACAAATAATAATAAATAACAACCAACAGCCAACAACCAACAGCCAACAACCAACAACCAACTGCCAACTGACTAATATGCGTTTACCTTTACCCCAATTTGCTACAAAAGAGCGCCATCCCGATCGCATTGCTGAGGTAATCGAGACGGCAACTTCGGAGTTTTTGGCTCAATGTTTGGAACCAGAAGACTTAAGTTTTCCCGTGATGCCACCTTTTGGGAGTTGGGTGAAGGCCGAGGATGAAGAGTCTAAAAATCAAATCTACGGCGTGGTTTATTACGCTACGACTAGCCCGATCGACTCGGTACACAGAGCTCGCGCTTTGGGTTTGTCGCTGGAAGAGTTGCGGGAAGAACAACCGCAGATTTTTGCGATGCTCAAAACCGAGTTCCGAGTGGCGATTGTGGGGTTTGAGGCTGCGCCGGAAAGGTTTAACGGTCACGGCCCATCGAGGGGTAAAATTTATCAGTATTTGCCGCCGCGCCCGCCACAAATTCACCAGGCGGTTTATCGCTGCGAACCGGATGAGGTGATTGATTTTACCGTGCAATTGGATTTTTTGAGGACGCTGCTGGGGGTGGCTAATGCGCCGGTGGATGCGCTGACGGCGGCGGCGATTCGGGAGATTTATCAGTTGCGGATGCGCGATCGATCTTGGTTGGTAGAAGCGGGGAGGAGTTTGAGTGTTTTGCTGAAGGATGATTATGACAGGTTGAGGGTGATTTTAAGTCAGATTCATCCGTAGGGAAAAGCTGAATAGTATGTTTGAGGCCGATCGTCAAATATTCAGGCGATCGCACCAGCCCGACTCTAGTATTTGACCGGCCTTACAATTAATTTGAGAAAGAAGAAACGAGCGCACTTAATTCAAAATGCGATCGTCCCATTGAGTTTTGCATAGCACTGCGGCTGATGTAAAAGACCATTTTTGCCCAATTTAATCTAAAGAAACATAGCGAATCAAACTCCGCACGAGCTTGCCGATAGTCGGGATCGGTAAAATCTGCGACCATTCCAGAACTGCTGCAAAGCGACGCAAGTAAAGTGCGCTAACCATTTTATCGATTCCCAACTGCTCGCCAATCACTAGGATCGGCACAGGTTCCCGGTCTGGTTCAGCAGGCACAGGATTTGGCTGCGATGTCGGCGATGTCTGGATTTCGTTGATATCTGTGGCAACAAAAAGCTGTGTTTGAGTCATTGCGCTCGATCTCGTCGATCCGATTGGTGCTAATTGTCAACAATCGGCTGTGTAGGACAGGGTAAACGCATCTAAATTAAGTTGACAGAAAATCCTATTTTTGCGTTAGGTTTTTTCAGAAAAAACCATTCTTAACACTCTTAAATATAATGCAATTAACCCATTTAAAATCGAGCTTTAAGAACTTCTGAATTCTCAAAGCTGAATCAATTTAGATCGGGAATCCGTTTTAGTTTTCGAGCGTTAGCTGGCCGAGTCTAAAATTTGAACTAAATAATTATTATCCATTCCCGCCAGATATCGCTTCATTTTTAAACTTCCTTTAAATTCTTTTTCCTGTTTCAGTAAATTGACAGCACTCGCGACGTATAAGAGCAAAATTTTCAGGAGAATGATCTTTACGAATGCGACTCTTGTCTTCAGAAAAAGTAACATCCAATGTCCAATGTAAGCTATTTTCAATACCCCAATGACTGCGAATTGCTTGAGCAATATTCTCGGCATTACTGGCTAAACTACTTAAATAAAACCGAACTTCTGTGGAAGTTTTATTCCACAAACGTCTTTCACTGACGACCATCACAACCGTTTTTAATCCAGTCCATAATGATTGATTATGAAGAGGTGGCAACTCCGAGACTGCCACCGTCCAAATTTGTCTTTTTTCAACTCGATGATGCCCTCCTTCTATTTGTTGATAATAGCTATGCTCTCTGCCAGCAAACTCTTCTTTACGAGCTAATTCAAACCAGTTTTTTACGTCTTTATGAATGAGTTTTTGATTTCCCTTTAGCGCTAAAAGATAATCTCCTTTCTTCTTAATTATGAGCGCTGCTATTTCTTTCTGACATCCCATAGCATCGATGGTTATTATGCTTTTTTCAATTTCTAGCAGCTCTAACAAAGCCGGAATTGCTGTCACTTCGTTTGATTTCTTATTGACTTTTTTTTGTCCTAAAACTAATTGATGGGACGCCGACCATGCACTGACTATATGTAACGGTTTTTGGCTTTGATTCCGGTCATAAGATTGTTTCATTGTTTTGCCATCGATGGCTATGACTTCTAGCTCCAATTTTTGGGTAATTGAATTTACCCAACTCACAAAACACTCTTGAAACTGCTTCGGTTCAATTCGAGCAAATACTCGACTAAATGTATCATGAGAAGGAATTCCATTCGGCAGTTCTAGAAAACCTTTTAGCCATTCATATTTAGCTTTTCCATAGAGTTCTATTGCTCCCCATCCATCCGCACCGCTGATGACAGCTAGAATGGCAATGGCTACAATATCTATTAGTAAATGCTCTTTACTTCTTTCTATTCTTGGATCGGTCAAGGCCTCAAAATGGTTCAAAAAACTAACGTTCAATAAGTCTGTCGGATTCGATACACCTATTGTTTTTTGTTGGGAAGTTAAAGTCGAAGTAAACCCTTTCGCCATAGATCGCACCTATGAATTACGCACTTGATTTAGCTAAATACTTCATCTTATCATGTTTAAGGTTGAAATTAAGATGCGTTTACCCTGCTGTGTAGGACCTTAGATGACAATCAGCAACGTTTACAGGAGCGTGACTCTCTGACACAATCGGGAGCATGGGAAGAGCAGGTAAAGCCCTCAAAAAAATATTAGAGGCATACGATATCAGTCAATATCAATTGGCAGCACAGATGGAAATCGATCGCTCAAACGTTAGCCGTTGGGTAAGTGAAGAACGAGACCCGTCGGCTGAGGCGGTATTTGCCATTAAGCAAGCGTTGCAAACATTCAATCGAGAGGCTGCTAATGAATTCGTCAGGTTGTACCTGGGAGATGGGGAGGAAAACGGTTAATTTCTGAGGTGTGAAGAGTCTCGCACCTCTCATTGTCCTGCATTCAAGGGCGATCGCCTATTAGTTTGCAATCATTTATTTAAAGCGAGAAAGATTATATGTGGGTAGAGATAACAGGGCTCAATCAAGTTCCCGAATGGGGTGTGTTGAAGGTAAAAGTTGAGGGTACTTCAGTGATTTTGAATCGTCAAGGTCTGAATGTCACTTGTTACCGCAATGCTTGCACTCATTTAGAATATCCGATCGACATGGGTAAGGTAAGCAGCGGTATCATTACCTGTCCGTTTCATAAGTATCAGTACAAATTAGATACTGGTAAATGTTTGAATGCACCCAGCGATGCCCTGGAATCTTATCCGGTAAAGATTGAGAGCGATCGCGTTTTTGTAGACATAGATTAGTTATTCGTTATTAGCTATGAGACAGGGGTTTAAACCCCTGTCTCATAGCTAAAGTCGTCTAAAGACGACTTTAGATTAATATTTGATATCAAGTCCGGCTTAAATACTCCCTCACTCTCTTAGTCTGCGGAGGCAGACTTTGTTTGACAAAGAGCGGTTGAAACCGCCGAACCATCGAGGGAGTAGCCAACCCGGATTTACTTTCAACCTACCATTTTCGCGCGCCGCTGGCGGAGGAAAACCGCCAAAAGCCCGATCGCACCTACCGCCAAAAGCAGCCATTCTTCCGGTTCAGGAACCCCCGAAACATTCAGAGGATTATTCGGCTTACTCAACTGTTCCTTACCAGATTCTACCTCTCTGTCAAATCGATCGCTCTTAGCTTCCGCTGCTTTTAGCTGCTCCCTTTGCGCGTCATTAACTAACACAATCATCGAAGAATAAGGCGTCACCACTTTGAAATTTTTAGCTACTGCGTGCATCGCATCCAGTTGCGTCAGTTGATTTGAACTTTTCTGCTTGCTAAGTGCAGTTATCAACTGCCGCGCAGCTATCGGTTTAAAGCCTTCATTTCCGGCATTTTTGGACTCTGCAACTGGCGCCGATTTTGCGGTTTTTCCCGACTGTGGCGTTTTGGCATAGCTCCAAACATAGCCGTCAACAACACTAACGGTAGATTGGCCCGAAGCTGCTGTGGTTGCTACTCGCTGCATCGCCTCTTTCATATCTGTAGCAACTCCGCCGCCGCTATCTTGAATAACCTTCAAAGTTACGTCGTCGTAGCCGGGGGGCAAACCACCCAAATGCACTGTCCATAGGGGTGCAGAGATGGAAAGTTTAAGTTTGCGATCGTCCGATAATTCGTAACTGTGGCGATCGCTCACCACAAATACAGTATCGTAACTTTTATCGCCCCGCAACTGTGCAAACTGTTGCAGCATATCTTTGAGCTGGATTGTACCGTAAAACGTCACCTTTGCGGCATCGAAATTGCGTACATCTTCCACCAACTTAGGTGGCATTCCCGCAGCGCTGGCGACATACAAATCAACACTATTTTTGCCGGCTGCATTAGCTTTCAACCATTCAAAAGTCTCTTTTACTTCCTTACTTTCTGCCGCCATGCTGCGAGAAGTATCCAGAATAACTGCAAATTTCTTGCCTTGCGGTAGCGAGTAATTTGCATCAGCCAGCGGCTTAGCAGAAATGATATTTCCTCCCGGTAGAATCGCCTGCTGCGCTGTTAGAGGTTGCTGTGCGACTGCGGGCAAAAAGGGTGGTAGCCAAGTTTCTCTTGCTTCTTTCCCGCTGTATTTTACCTCTTTTCCGGCGATCGTGCGGCGAGTATTTTGGTTCCAAAAAATGTTGCGTTTTTCAGCCAAAACAGGCATCGCCCAACCCTGTGGCTGGCGCATGACTTTGTAAGTAAGCCACAGGTGCATTTCGGTTGGTCCGTCAGTTTGGGTGAATTCTCGTTTAGCCGGGATTGGAAAAGCCCGCAAACGGTATTGTTTGGGGCCAATTTGTTCTAGCAAAGCCGGATCGACTCTTTCTACTACCTGTTGATTGTAGACTTGCTGGGCCGCACCGCGAGGCGATACAGTAAATGCAAAACGTTTGTTTAAATCGCCAGTATCTCCCAGCCAAACTCCTGTAACTGCGCCGCTTTCCGGCAGCGAAAAGTAGTAGAATACTTCTTGCAAGTTCGGCGTTTGATTTTTGTAAACTTCGTAGAGTTGAACGTCTGCCCAATCGCCGTTTTCTTTGACTGTCACTTCTTGCGACTGCAACCATACTTTTTCTTGATTGACATTCAGCAAACCAGCTTTAGCCTCTTCCCGGTTTGATGTTGACTGCACCGCATGTTTTACTGCTTCTGTGTCGCCTTTTTGCAGTTCCGTATCGAAGAATTCGCCGTAGAGTTTTTCGGCTTTTTCCACATCAGCACTAGAGCCTTGATACAAAAACGGCGACATTAAAAAATTATAGCTGTTCTGCACCGTTTGAGCTGCTCCGTCAGGCAAATTCAAAGTATTTTTGTAGAGCTCATAAATGTGGTTGTTTTCTCCTACAGTGCTCAGGTAGCGGTAAGGCGACAAATAAGCGTTAACTAAGCCCGATCGAATCATATCAGACTTGGCTAATAAAGTTTGGCGAACCGTGTCATTTGCCGGCGGAGTCGCCAGCATTTTCAGTGCTGCAACTTGTGGCTGCTGCTGCAAAGCGGAGAAAATAGCCAGCCAAGCTGCTATGACTCCCAAACTTCCGATTATCGCTTTATTTTTCCCGTATTGTGCAGCAAAACTCTGCCATATTTTCCGCCCGGAATGAATGTAGAGAAAGCCGTACAGCGAAGGCATGACAACGAATAAGCTACAGGTTAAACCAAAGAATATCAAGAATAACGCTATCCAAGTTAAACCCGAAATTAAACCCCATACCCACGCCCCGTATCTAAACATATCCCAAAATGGTAATACCCATGTAAACTTGAAGAATTCAATCACTGCAGTGAAGAATCCAGCAACTGTCACTAATCCCACAGGTACAGCGTAATACATCAGCAATGTTGCCGCCCAAATGCCAACTACTAGCATTAAACTGTGACATCCTAATTGCAGCCACGCACTTCGTTTTTCTCCGATCAATCTTAAAAAAAGAGGCTGTTTATTAGGGGAAGTTTGAGAATCTGAGATATTTTGAACATTTTCTCTTTTACCCAGATATCCGTACAGCATTTCCACTGAAAATGCTGCAATGCACAAAGCAATAGTAGCGATGATTTGATAACTAGCTGGGGTGAGTTCTCGCAGCAGGAACAAGCGGAGCAAACACAGCAAAAATAGCGGTGCTTCTACGCCGTAAAACCAACGCATTAGCTCTAGGGGTTGCTCGCTAAAACGCCTATACCCTATTACTGTACATACCGTGGGTACAGCGATCGTAGCTGCCATCGTCAAAGTAAACTCTAGCGGGATGATGCCATCGATTGTCGCCATAATTAATGGCACTCCTATAATCGGCAAAATTCCCAAGTAAACAAGCGATAAAAAACTCAAATTCCAGAACCAAAAAATTCTTTTTAAAATTCCATCAAATACCTGTTTTATTTTCATTCATTTCTCCTTGTAAGCTTTGTTTAACGCTAGCGTAGACGTTACCAGCAAACTCTTTTACTTCAGGATTTTCTGCGGGTAACCAACTGTTAAATAAAATGGAAACTAGCACCCAATTGTGATTTTTGTGAGTGAGATCGCTGCCGATACGGGACATGAAGTTATCTGTAGTTAGCTGTGCAGATTGCAGCCAGTATGCTGCTGAGAATTGGTTGTTTTTGAGAGACAGCCAGCGCGCTGTTACTGAAGGAGTTAGTTGTTTTTTTTCTATGCGATTGACGGGAATTCCGCTCGCTACAAAACACAACTCGGGGGCGTGATAAGTTTGCCAGGATGTGCTGGCTACTGTGAGCATGGAACCGCGCAAGTTGCCGGCGACAAATCTGATTTTTTGTGTTTGCGTGTCCGGATAGTTGCCAAAGAATTTTTGTTCGCTAGCATTCAGGGGAATTGACTCTGATTTAATATATTCAGGCAATCTTAAAGGTGCGATCGCCATTTTTGACGTTTCTACATTAGACAGTTGAGCCATGACTGCCAAAACTGTGACTGCTGCAATTATTCCTGGTTTGGCTAAAGGGTGATTTTCGAGAATTTCTGAGTTGGGTTTTGCAGAAATACCGCTGGTTTTTTCTGGCTGAAATTTCGGTACTCGTTGCAGCATTAACCAGGTCACAAAACAAGCACATACTAAACCGACAATTCCCAGAGGAACGTGAATAATTTCTGCTATTTTTGGCTGCTTAAACACTTCTGAAACCAGGACTAACACGGCAACCCGCGCAGCGTTAGCAGACACCAACATTAAGAGATTAGCAGCGGCGACTGCTAGCCATTTTAACCTCAATTTACGCCCTTCCAGCCAGGTAGCAGATAGCAAAAATAGCGTTCCGACTAAGAGGGTTTTAATGCCGCTACAAGGCACGTCAACGTGAGCGATGCCGTTTTCCAAAAGGATAATATCGTAAGAAGAAATAGCCGCAACGTGCAGCATTGAGAGCAACTGTTCTACTACCTGAGCAGTCAGCACTCGCGCCGGCAAACCTAAGCCACTATTAAACTGACTGTTGAATGGTAAAATACAAGCCAGCAAGCCCGCAACTGGCAAGTTTTTTTGCCAAAAGTTCTGCTCGACGAATAAGCCGCACAGCCCGTAAGTTCCGAGGATAAATAGCAGGACAGTAACTTGTTTGATATCAATTATGTACTGAAGGGCGATCGAGCAAATACCCGCACCCAACATCAACAGCAGCGGATATCGCCTCAAAACGAAATTTGGCGAAAATCCCGGCGGGCGATCCTCTTCGAGGGCTACGCTAACGGAGTTGCCAATCGATCGCACTACTAATGCTACAATCAAAAAACCAATTACTATCTTGTACAGTGTGGGTATCTCAACAAACGAGGATAACAGCCACTTAACAGCCGAGATATTGGCCCAAAACCAAGCAAGCGCCAGTAAAAAAGGAGCCAGCCAAACCCAATTAACCGCAGGATGAGGAGTAACAGAATCTGCAATTGCAGAATCAGTGATATTGGTGCGCTGCATGATACCGCTTGACATTCACGTTGGTGACATCTTAGCTCAGCCAAATTGGTAATGTCTAGACCGATTATTTAAGTTTTGTCAAGCTTCGATTTTCTCTACAGAGAAGCTAGCGTTATAGTAATTAATTTTAGCGGAGGTAAAAATGAGCGAAAAAAGCCCAGGATACAAAATTGTTAGCGATAACCGACAAGCGCGCCATCTCTATGAAATTCTAGAGACATACCAAGTGGGCATCGAGTTGAAGGGAACCGAAGTCAAATCAATTCGGGAAGGAAAAGCCAATTTGCGGGACGGATATGGTTTAGTTCGGAACGGGGAACTGTGGCTTATCAACGTTCACATTTCGCCCTGGAGAAGTGCTAGCGACTATTTTAATCACGAACCCCGCCGCACCCGTAAATTGCTGATGCACAAGCAGGAAATCCGTAAATTGATAGGTAAAGTCGAAGAAAAAGGTTTGACTTTAGTGCCGTTAAAAATGTATTTGAAAGGCGGCTGGGTAAAACTCGATATCGGTTTGGGTAAAGGAAAAAAACTGTACGACAAGCGCGAAGATTTGAAGAAACGCGAAGACAAGCGGGATATGGAAAGAGCGATGAAGCAATATTAGTCATTAGTCATCAGTCATTAAACATCTCCGAAAAAGAAACTACAACCTTTGCTACTCGAAGGTTGAAAGTTAAGTTATGGAGATGTTTATTAGTCAGGAGTCCTTAATGATTCATGATTGGTGATTGCTCATTAATGATTGGCTATTTTAAATCGAGTTCGGTTAATTACTCATCATAATATTTTTCAAAATCCTCCAGGGAGGATTTTGACGACTTCTATCGTCACTACAAACTTAATTAGAGTTATTTCACCGGAACCCATCTTACAGCAGATTCTATGTTGATGAACTAAACCCCAGCTCGTTCCATCCCCGTAGGGAAACGGCCTAGGGTAAGTCCCTACACTTCATAAACCTGGAATACGCTGTATCTCCTCATACAGTCGCATACTGTCGATCGACTGACCGCTGACTAAGTATTATTACTTAGGCAAGGCAACAGTTCTACCTTCTTCCTGCTTCCCGCTTCCTTTTTTCTGAAAATATCCGGATAGCTTGTGGAGCGTCATGAATGATTAACCTATGCTCGAATACATCTGGGTAGTGGGGCATTACCCAAGCATTTGGCTGTGGACTGACAAACTCTTATGAGAAATAAGCTCAAACCTGAGTCATTTCGTAAGATTCTGATGCCATTAGGGTGGCAATTAAATCTGGCAAACAAAATATCGCCCAACTCTCAAGTTAAAAAATGCTAAAAATGACACCATTAGCTAACATTTTCAATGCCATGAAAGAGCCAGCAAAAAAGCATCAGAACTCCAAGTGGGGAGCCTTCTTACTGATGCTAGCAGTAGGCTTTGGCGGCTGGAAAATTGCTTTGCCGGAACTGGCATCTTTTTTTAATAATATTGCGTTTGAAAACTACAAAGCCAATCGATTGGCGGATACTCAACAAGCATATGAGTTAGCGCTCTGGGTAGATCCAAAAAGCCGAACAGCTCTTTACAATTTAGGATGGCTTTGCGAAGAGGTGCAAGATTTACAATGCGCCCGAGGAAAATATCTGCAAGCTGCAAAACTCGGTCTGCCTGCTGCTTACAGCAATCTGGCTCGATTATATATCGTCGATCAAAAAAACTATCCGGCTGCCGTTCACTTTCTGTGGCAAGGTTTGAAATTAGCGGAGGACGATCGAGTAAAATATTCTTTACTCAAAAACTTGGGATGGGCTCGGCTGGAACAGGGTCGATATTCAGAGGCATTGCAACATCTGGATGCAGCGATTAAACTTGATAGTGAAGGACCAGCAACTTACTGCTTAAAAGCGCAAGTCCTAGAAAAGATGAAAAATACTAAGGAAGCGCTACCGCAGTGGAAAATTTGTCTAAAGTATGCGGATTCTCAAGAATTCGATGAGGATATATGGATAGGGATGGCACGTCAACGATTAAACGAGGAAAAAACAAATAAATGAAACGCACAGTTTTGCTTTCATCAACCATACTGGCAATTATAACGGTACTGGAGCTAAGTCAAGCCTCAAAAGCAGTGCCAACTCCTCGGACTGTTAAATCTGCAGTTAATGAATCAGTCGAGATGCTGTTCAACTCGAGTCAGTCGATGCGACAGTGCAGAGATAAAAATGGTGGAAAATATGCGTGTCCGAGATTCATCATGCCTCCGGAGAGCGAAGAATAAGGCTTATTTTCAATAAATTTTGTAGAGTGTACCATCACCACTTTACAGGAACAGGTATGTAGTATGTAGTAGTAGTATGCCGGGTGCGCCGTCCGCACCTTATAGCATTTGAGATTTGAGATTAAGAATTGAAGAATTGGAAATAACTTATGGCTATAATGGTTTGCAGCTTGCATAAAGCTGCATTCTTTTTTTGCACTGATATAACATCTTAATAATTGCTGTATCGGCTATTGCTGGAATCCGCACCGGGCGGGGAGAAAGCCCCGCCAGCAATTCTATCTACTCGCCCTCCGTCAAAGCTGAATCTTGCTGCTGCTGATGCGAGTTGCTGTAAAAACTAGCAATAATCGCCACCATCAACCACCAAAGCATATTAACTTCCGGTCGGTACCAAACTGTATCGACAAAACCGTGGGCCATCATGCCGGCTAAAGTTGCGATCGCCCCAATCAACCAAAACCCCTGATTCGATTTGAGATTTTGGATTTGAGATTTGGGATTTTGGGATTCTTCCTCTAAACTAGAGATCTTAAATTGTGAATCCCGCAGATGTTTGATCTGCAACAAACCTTGATTGACGGTGACAGTCATCAGCCAAAGGAAACACATTAAACCGATAAAACCGGTTTCCACCGCAATTTCCAGCAGCACGGAATAAGCGCTCAAAGCAGTGAATTTCGGCTTCATATAAAGCGGATAAACTTTATTAAAAGCAGTGTTTCCCGGCCCAATTCCGAGAATTGGTCGATCGCGAATCATGTCAACCACCGCCGTCCAAACATTAATCCGAAAATTGTTGCTGCTGTCACCTCTGCCGATAAACATACTCGAAACTCGATCGCGCAGAGGCTCCACTAAAGCCACTCCCAAAATTAAGGCTCCCGCCAAACCTCCTAATCCTAACGGCAGCGCCCAAGTTCGCCAGAACCGAGGCATCAAAGGGCTGTACCAGTACCACAGCAGCACTAAAAATACCACCAGTAGAGCCACAAAACCGATCCAAGCACCCCGGCTGTCCGTGTAGCGCAAACACGCGCAATTCACCACCAGCATCGTCAGCGCTAAAATTCTTGTTCCCCATCCTTTCCACACAAAAAGTGCGGCGGCGCTCAATGCAATGGCTGGCAGTAAATAGGAACCAAGCAAGTTAGGATTTCCCAGAAAGCTGTAAACTCGCGTGACATTGGCTTGAGTAGAAGTCGGATCGTTCCAAGTAGCTAATGGTGGCACTTTGTCAATCCACTGCCGCACGCCGTAGAAACTGACAATTAAAGAGACGTTCAAAAATACGGCAATTAACCACGCTCGCCAACGGGGCGATCGCAATATCCGAGCCATCAGCGCAAAAAACAGCAAATACAGCGTTAGCTTGCTCCAACCAGTAGCAGCGGCGACTTTGACCGGCGACATGGCGGTTGCGACGGTGGCAATGCCCCAGTACAGCAGAACCAGCAAATGAATCGGTGTGAAGGGGATGTCGCGATCGTCCGAAACAGTCAGCAGCACCCAAAATGCAGCGCTAGCCGCCATCAATACCCCCACCAAGGCATTGTTTACAAACGGCGCAAAACCGAAAGTCAAGGCCAGCAAAACAAAACCCAAGGGTTCTGCCCACTGCATCAGCCAGCTACTTTGTCGCCAACTGCGTAAAGAGCCGATCGCCAAATTGAATAAATAACTTCTACTTTGCCACTGAGATAGCGGCAAATTTGCCAGAGTTAACTGTTGCCAAACTGAATTCATTGCTATTTTAGATTTGTACTTTGTAATCGGTAATTGGTAATTGGGAATTGGGAATCGCTAATCGCTAATCGGGAATTGGTAATTGGGAATTGATAATTGAAAAAAGTTGAGTTATTTTTCTTCCTTCTTTCAGCAGTTACGTCCTGTACACTGCTTCTTCCCTCTTCCTTCTTCCCTCTTCCTTTTTCCTTCTTCCTTCTTCCTTCTTCCTTCTTTACCCTTCCAACAATTCCGTAGCATTTGTGCAGGGCAGCCAGAGCACGTAGCGATATCCAGATTCCGGGGCTCCTTGAATTGAGAGTTGACCGCCTTGAATTTCCACCAACTGGCAGCAAAGCAGCAGCCCCAAGCGTTCCCGCGCCCCGTAACCAGCTAACACCGGTGCGGTATCCTCGGCATTCTGGGCCACCAAAGCCGCCAACTCAGAAAACGCCAGCGTTAATCGCTGCGAACCCTGTGTCGGGAGTTGCGCTTCGAGTCCGAGGGAGTCGGTTTCGGAGTGCGATGGCGAACCGCTACCAGATCCGGCCTTCAACAAGTAGTCGGTGTAGAGTTTAGCATGGGGCAAACTTTCCCCTAACCAAGGATGAAAAACCCAAACTCCGATGTTGATACCGTCTTCTTTCCGAGAAACGTGGACTCGAATCACGCTGCCTGCCCCAGCAGATTGAATAATGCTAAAAATTAAGTGGTGCAGCATTTGCTGAACCTTATCTTTATCTACCAGCCAGATGCGCGACCCGGGCCCCATCGACAAATTAATTTCTTGCTCTCGTCTACTTGCCGCCGACGACAGGATTGTCACAACCTGCTGGCACAAAGTTTCTATATCGACTGCGGTTCGCTTCAAGGTGAAAGCAGAATCATCTAGTTCTGCCAGTTCCAAAATTTCTTCAACTAGCGATCGCAAAGAGCGGCTGCTGTCTTGGATCACGTCAATATATTCTTTTTGCTTGCTCGTTAAGGGGCCATAAATTTCTTGTTTCAACACGCTTGCCATGCCGAGGACAGAAGTGAGCGGTGTGAGCAATTCCTGCGCTAAATTATTTAGCAGTTTTATTTTAATTGAGTTAGTAGACAAATCGATAGGTTTGTTAGTCATCGCTAATTTTTATTGGTTCATTGTCGAGCGAGCGTTTGCGGTTCATTAGACCTATTCCAAAAGTCTATAACAATCTGTTTATAATTCACCAGAAAAAAACGTAGTGAAGAAAAATATATATTCCTTCTTCCCTAGAAGCTCTTCCTTATCTGACTAATTAAGATTTAATCATTGCTTCTAAAGCTGATTGCAAGTCTTGAGTGAGTTCGGCAACTGCTAACCTGCGGCTGGTTTGATATCGATCCCAACGATCGCTCACTGATATGGGTTCGCCCACGGTCATTTGTACCTGCTGTTTGCCCAACTTCGGTCGGCCGAAAGGATTTCCCCCTTTGATGCGAGCCAGTACGTCCCACAGCAGTAAAGTTGTTTCTGCCAAACGTTCTGCTGTCAGTTGTTCTGCGACGTACCTGCCCGTGACGGACACGAAACTTTCTACAAGTCTCATGTGCCACATCCGAAGACTTGCTTCTTCAGCGAGGCGATCGGCTAATCCTCTTTCTAAGGGAGAAAGTGCTGCAATATCTTTGATATCTTCTCGATAAATATACTCCCAGCCTGCTTGTTCCACACGGCGGCAGCGGTCTATTAAACTGCCTTTGGGCTTCAAGTTAAAATATTCTTCTGCTACTTGCAAACCCACGTCTAACAGGGCTTTTAGTCGAGCCATCATTACTTCATTTCCCGAATCATTTCCCGTTTTTGCTGGTAGCGATAATGATGTTAAAATAGATGTTTCAGGCTGTAAATTTTTATGATAAAAACGGCTGTAAAACTCTTCCATTACTGCTAGCAAATGGCTGCCCAGTCGAATCAGGCGCAGATATTGGAATTTGTGATTGTGGTTTTCGGAATCGGGAGCTGCAGTCTCTAAATTAGCGATCTCGGTGCGTTCTAAGGGTGGCAGTCCGCAATCAATTTCTAATTGAGTTAAAAGTTTTTCTAGGGGTTGCCAAGGTGGGTTGACATAGCGGTATTGAATGCCGATCGGCACAATTAAAACTTTTTCAGTACGTCCGGCTTTCAGCAAATCTTCAACGCACCAGAAACCCATTTGAGCAATTCCCGGTTCGAGGGGACTAACTATTTCATTGTGACCGTTGGTAGCGCCTTCTGGGGCGGCGGCGATCGGGAATTGGCTGTTGGCAAATAAATCGCGGGCCGATCGCAATCCGGCGCGATCGATTTTACCCCGAACAATCGGAGTGCCACCGAGTTGGGAATACAACCAGCCGACTCCCGCACCGGCCCACAGGGGAATGCCGCGATCGTAGATAAAGTGGGAATGTACCGGGAATTGCAGGGGAATGCCTTTGGCGCGCGCTGCCTGGGGAACGAGTTTCCAAATTAGTTGTCCCAAACAGTAGGGATCGTCTGAGTTGGGGTGGCGGAAGGCTAGCAAGAAGCGAACTTTCTGATTTTGAAATTGGTGGAATAGTTCGGCGAGGGTTTCGACGTTTTCGGCTTGAACCTGGCTGATACTCGTCCGAAATCGCAGCCACCAGGGGAATATTTGCTTACAACCTTGCATCACTAGAGGGTTGTAGGCTGGGGGTATGAATTCCAGCGGCGGCTGAACTTGGCTAATTGAATTGGGCATTTTGCGATTTTAAATTTTAGATTTTAGATTTTAGATTACTAGGCTGCGGTAAAATTTTCCAATTTTTATGATGCTGAAGTTTTTTTTATTAACCGCAGAGGACACAGAGGACACGGAGGAAGAGAGGAGATAGCAAAGCGTGTCAATTTAATGTCAAAAGTATTACCGGTCTTGGATTGAATATCATGTCCAGTCGATCGACCCCAATATTTGGGTCGGGGCGGGTTTACGGGATTTCTGGCTTATATTACAGCTCGGGGGTGAACTAGCCCTGACAAGAATTACGATTATTTTACAGGACTAGATATGAAACCATCATCTTTTTTACCCCCCTGCCCTTGACAAGGGGGATGCGAGGGGGTCAGAAACTCGACTAAAAACGAGATTTATCCTCTGTTTCAGCCTTCAACACAGATTTTTGCAATCCAAAATCTAAAATCTAAAATCTAAAATCCTATTGCGCGGCTTCAAATATCATTTCTTGGAAGTTAATGACATCCGATCGCGGATCGCAGTGGGTGACTTTGACTTCTAGCCGATCGCCTATTGCGACCGATCGACCAAATCGCATTGCCAATTCTAAACCCAACTCTTCCAATAAAATCAATCCGAGATTGCTGTCTTCTCTCAGCCAGCGCAGCATTAAAGCTTCCCAAACTTCGTCTGGGTTGCGCCGCAAATATTCCAATCCCCAATAGCGGTTAGTTTGGCGTTCGACTGTGGATGCTTCTTTAACTGCGGTGCCGAGGCACATCACAATGTCCTGTATTTCTTCAGCAGAAAAAGGCAGTGGTTCGCCCCGCAGGTGGGCTTTGATTTGGAAGTGAGTCAGCAAGTCGGTATAGCGGCGGATCGGGGAAGTAACTTGAGTGTATAATTCCAAACCCAAGCCGGCGTGGCGTCCGGGGGTGAGGCCCATTTCGCTGCGGGGCATACACCGACGCACGGCGCAAGCGCGGGCGGGGCCTGCAGGTACGGCCAGCAGTTCTTCATCGGGAGGGAGTTCGGGCTGTGGCTGATAGCGGTAGGGTATTGGCAGGCTGTGAGCTTGACCGTAGCGGGCGGCTAGTTCGCCGGCTAAAATCATCATTTCGGCTACTAGCATCCGGGCTGTGGAGTCGTCGATGACGTGGATTTTGATGTCGTCGCCGTTGACTTTGATGACTGATTCGGGCATGAAAATGCTGATTGCGCCTTGGGCTTCCCGCCATTTTTGGCGCAGTTTGGCCGCAGAGGCGATCGCTGCTATTTCCGGTTCTGCTTCAATTCCCAACTCCAGCATTTCGTCTACGTCATCGTAGGTCAAGCGGTAGGTGGGTTTTATGGTGCTGATGTGGATGCTGTAATCTTGAGCCGCGCCGATTTCGTCTAAGGTGACGCTGAAGCTGAGCGCGCTGCACTCTTTGCCTTGAATTAAACTCATCGGCCCGGTTGCCAAAGCTGGGGGAAACATGGGAATCATTCCCGTTGGCAGGTAAACCGTAGTGGTGCGCTTTCTGGCTTCGAGGTCGAGTTCGTCTCCGGGGGAAAGCAAGCGGGTGGGATCGGCGATGTGTATCCACAGGCGCTGCTGGCCGTTTTCGAGGAATTCTAAGCTGAGGCCGTCGTCGATTTCGGTGGTGCTTTCGTCGTCGATCGTGTAAACCTTGAGGTGAGTTAAATCGAGACGATTTGTGTCGGAGTCGGTTGGGGGATTTTCTAGGCAGCGTTGGGCCACTTCTAATACCTTTGCGGAGAATTGTAGGGGAATTTGGCTGCGCCGCAAAAACAGGTTTTCGTGGGTACTCCAGAGGCCGAGATCGACGAGGAGGCCAAATGCTGCTTCGGGGTTTTCGGACCGTTGTAAGCTGGCTAAAGTTTCTAAGGCTGGGGTGCGGTGCGTTGCTTCTTCTCCGAGGAGGGCAAAGCGTTCTAGGGCGTCGAGGCGAGTTCTGTCGCTATTTTCCCAATCTACATTTTCCCCTGCCAGCCGCTGTTTGACTCGATCCCAAAATCCTTGGGATTCTTGGTGTCGCTGCTGTTCTACTTCCTGCTGGTGTTTGATTTCGGCTACTTGGGCGGCGGGTCGCGGTTCGTAGCGATCGCCCTTTTGTTTGAAATACAGTTTGTCTGTTGATAGCAAACAGTAAGCCGCGTAACACTGGGCCGCACTGCGCTCGGAAAATAGCAGCATTGCCAGGGATTCGGGATCTGCTGTTTCTCCGTCACCGACTAAAAGTTCCCAAGCGACTTCCAAACTCGACGGATCTGAGTATGCTTCTACTTCTTTGAGAAATTTGGGAATATCCGAGGGTTTGTAAGTTTCTCCGACTACTTCGTAGGTGATTTGTTTGGGCGGTATGCTGTGCGGTTGACCGTTTTCGTCTACCACAACCCAGTTTTTCTTGCCGTCGGGGCGATCGGCAACTGCCAGACGGCGGTCGCCGTGCACTCTAAATTCTACTAACGTTCCCTTCTCCACTTGCCAGCTTTATATTTGAGATTTTGGATTTTTACCGTGGCCACTTATCGAGTTTCGAGCTTGCGATTTTAGATTTTGGATATTGGCAATTTTTCTGGTCAATTGTGAAAGTTAAAATCTAAAAAGTTGTTCTTTCTTCTTGCTTTTTTTTAACTTTTGACTTGTGATTAAGACTTGCGCTGCAACGACTCTTAACCCTATTTCGCGATTATTTCGCTGCATTCTTGCTGCACTCTTAATGACAGAAAGACGTTCTTTTCGCGCAAGTCTTATTCCCAGTCCAAAATCTAAAACCCAAAATCCCAAATCCTGTTAACCTTCTTGGTTTACGAAGGGCATCAAAGCTACAATTCTTGCTCTTTTGATGCTTCTGGTCAGGTCTCGCTGCTGTTTTGCCGTCAAACCGGTAATCCGGCGGGGCAAAATCTTACCGCGTTCTGTGACGTATTTTTTGAGCAAATCAACATCTTTGTAGTCGATCGGGTCTCCTGGTTTGATTGGCGAAACGCGCCGGCGAAAGTAAGTCATGGTTTGTTGTTTGTTTACTGTTGTTCTTGGACTGTTGACTGTTAGTTTTTAGTTATTAGCCGTTAGTTGCTAGCCCTCAGGAAAGCATTGGTTAGTTATCTGCTTTTCGCGCGTCAATATCAATTGCCAACAACTGATGACTGATGACTAAGGACTAATGACTAATCACTACTTGATCTCTTTGTGGGCAGTGTGGCTGTTGCAATGGGGGCAGAACTTCTTGAGTTCCAGCCGCGCCGTCGTGTTGCGACGGTTCTTGGTCGTGGTGTACCGAGACACGCCTTTCGAGCGTTTGCTTACGTTTGTACGGCACTCAGTACACTCTAGAGTAATTATGATGCGGACGCCTTTAGCCATAATTCTAAATAAATTTCGACTAATTTAAACACAATTTATTATCTTCTCACATTGCTCTGCACTTGGTCAAGCAATCTTCTAACTTTGATGTCGAGCGAGTAGCCACGGCGGGCTCCGACGACGATCGTCCCGCCGATGCGATCGTGGAAAGCTTGGGGAAACCTTTCGGCGGAGGTGAGGGCAACGCTACAGTCGATCGCCAGGGGCAGCATCAGCAGCAAGACGGCGGCGTTGGTAGATGTGAGCCCAGCTATACCTGCGAAGGCTAAAGCCACGCACAGGCCCAGCAATGCCTCGCGCTTGCACAGTTCTTGTACTCCAGGAGTCCGTTGGAATCTGGTATCGGCAATTTTCATGTCCAAGGCCCAGCGCCCGAGACTTTGACCTTGGTTTTTCCTGACGATAGGTACGCGCAGGATCAGCCACAGCAGGACAAAAAATATGGTTTGGACGATGGCATTAGTGCCCAGAAGCAAACTGGGCAGCCAAACTGCTATTCCGTCGATGCAGAGGGCCGCAGCGCGGCGGCCGACGGATACTTTGGGAAGGAGAGGAACTAGGTCGGAACTCATAGGCAAAAAGGTCGATCGCCACTAGCTACTTTTTCATTTTTCATCTTAAGCTGTGGAATAATCGATCGCCACCAATGGTGCCTAAATCAACGTCAAAGCCAACCGCTAATTATTCAAGCGGAAAATGGATTTTCGCCAATTCCCAACTGCTTTTTCGACTTTTCTACCTGTTCCCACAGTGTTTGGATCTGAGTAAATGCCTGTTCCACAGAGATTTTACCGTTAGATGTCAAGGAACTTATGTAACCCACTCGCTGAGAAAACTCTTGTAAATTCGCATTAAATACCAAATTCTCTGGCTTTACTTCACCGTAATAGCGATTTTGAGGATATAAAAAATTTGAATTTGCTACCATTGCTTTAACCTCGCATGAAAACTTGTTTCCTGAACTAATCAATAATATTGTAAACCGCGATCACCTGCTAAAGTTGTGCTGTAAGTAGCAGAAATCATGTGACATTGGGCGAACTTTTTTGTGATGGCAATTACACCGACAGATGAGGAAGACAAAAACCTCAGTAATTTCACGTGTACAATTTACGCAGGCGGGGTCAACAGCTAGGTTTACGGCTTAACGCTTATAACTGCGGATTTGGCGTCGAAACCAGGTTTTTGTTAGTCTTAGGACTGAGTTATTGAAATAAGTGACAAAAAAAACCAAAATCGATAATATTATTGAAGCCATAAATAGTTAGACTTTGAGTAAAAAACCGCATAATGTCTGCAAATGCGCGATCGCCCCGTCCCAAACCCCGGCTGAGGCAAGCTTTAATTAGACTTGCCATCGCCGTAATTGCTGCTATTATCGCCTTCAACATTCCTCACTCCTTAATTCCCGTGTTTAAAGAATCCGTATCCGAAGCAACGCCACCACCAGAAATCCAAAACGTGCTCGCCGGCAAGCGCAAAATTGTCACAGTGGGCGACAGCATCACCGAGGCAGGGAAATACCCCGGAGGTTACGTTTGGCTGCTGCAACGCTATCTGAATGCCCTTTATCCCGATCGCAAAATCGAAATCGTCAACGCCGGAATCTCCGGTAACAAGGCGACTGATATGCAAGCGCGCTTCCAGAAAGATGCGATCGACCAAAAGCCAGATTTAGTGATGATTAATGTCGGAGTAAACGACGTTTGGCACGCTTTCTTCGACTTCCAAAACCGTCAGTTTTATCCGCAAGGCAAGTTGCCCAAGGGAGTGCCACTGGCAGAATATCGGGAGAAAATAACTCAAATGGTGCTGGCTGCAAAAGCTGCAGGAATTCGAGTTGTACTGCTTTCTCCTACTCCGATCGGCGAAATTCTCGACGGCCCAGAAAATCGCAGGTTGCAAGAGTATATTGCCGCGATGCGAGAAATTGCATTGCAGAATCAGTGCTTGTTTATCGATTTGAATGGGCCTTGTCGGGAAGTTATCGGCACGTATCAAAAACACGCCGGCAAGACTCTGAATTTGTTAGCCGCAGATGGAGTTCATCCCAATCCGTCGGGATATCGAATTATTGCTTTTACTATCTTGCGCGGTTTGGGCGTACCTGCAAAGGATATTGAGAATTTGGAAGTCAAAAATTGAATCTTTGAATTTAGTTAACTGTTGACTGTTGGCTGTTGACTGTTAATTTAAAGTATCCAGGGTAAAAGCCCCCAGATTTATCTCTGGGCTAAATTCTTCAAATCTCAAATCTCAAATCTCAAATCATTCAATTGGCGGATGATACCGCTTCAACCAACAACTACCGATAATCACCAACGCCACCACAACAATAATTTCCGTCCAAAAAAACGACAGAAAATCACTTGCAGTTCCCACCGGCGGCACTCCCGGTTGAGCGTTGCGAATCGCGGGAAAAGCAAACAGCATCACAGCAGTCCAGCTCAGCATTCCCACTTCCGGCAACTTGCCCGATTTCATCACTTTTAATGCTAGTAAAAATGCCATAATTGACAACACCCACATGATGACAATAATCACTAAAGCAAAGAATTTGACCGGGAGCGATCGAGTTGCAGAAACATCAATATAAATAAAGATAGAGGAATTCTCCTCCATCGGCTTATAACTAATGTCGAAACCGGGAACGTCGGCATTAAAATTAAATTTAAGTGGCACGGGATTCAGTTCAAATGGAGCAAACTTTTTACCAATTGAAGGCAGCGGGTCGAGCGAAATAGCTACTTTAGCAATGTGCTTGTCAAACGGGTAATTGTTAATTTTTCCTTTGACTAAGTTAAACTTCAATGCAGGAACAATCATCGGTTTGCCTTCTTTAAAGGTAATTTCCGAATCCTGTACATTTGCGCCGTTAACTGTCATTAACAAGTCTTGAGCCGGGTAAGTTGGTCCTTTTTTATAGATACCTTTGAGTTCAAACTGCAAGCGGGTTTCTAATTCGTTCTTAATGGGATCAACTGCAATTACCGTCATTTTGACCTCAACCAAGCCTTTGGACGCTACAGCGCTTTCTGGAGAGGGATTGTAAGGCTCTTGGGCGTTAGCATTGTGAGAGTAAATAGATAAGATGATTGCGAAAAGTGCGAGGAAAGTGCCAATTAAAATAAGTATTTTTTTGAAATTAAATGTGTTGATAGTTTGCATCTATTATGATATTTTTCATCTGGAATAGTTGTTAGCACTCTCCGCAGTCCGCCAGGGGTTTAAACCCCTGGCTCATAGCTAAAGTCGGTTGAAACCGACTAAAGAAACTCGATCGATAATAAATGTTGGTTTTAGTCCTCTTTTAGAGGCTTTCGCTGTGAGCCGGGGGTTTTCAACCCCCGGCGGGCTGTGGCGCTCATCGGCGCAAGAACCAGGCGAATCAACGAGCAACTACGAACCGATAGGAAGCAGTACATTTGGTGTGAAACTTCCGTGCAAACCGTAGGGAATGTGCTGTTTTAAATGCAAGCGCGCTAGGGGCCCTTTGGTGATGTCGCGAGCATCTAAAATCACTAAGGTCGATCGATGATGAGCTGCATCATACATTAAAAGCAGCAGCCAGCCGTCATCCTCAGCAACAGCATCGGGACGGAGAACAAACACCGGTTCCCCCGCAAAACCGCGTGGTGCCGCACTCCAAATTTGCCTTTCACCAGTCACGAAATCCATTTTGAGGATAGCTTGCAAAGGAGCATTTCCCGTGGGAGCATCAGCAGCACCGATGTAAAGATATCGGTAAGGTTGTCCCACATTATTCGGATGCAAAGTTGGAAACTCGCAGCACCTAGTTTCAACAACTTGATGCTGCACCGTTTTGTCTTGCAAATTTAACTTAAACCGCCACAATTCGCCCGCTGGAACGCTGTCAAAATCAACCTCGCGAAAATCGCCGTCCGCCTCTACAGTGGGAAATGATTCGTAACAAACTGAGTCAACAAAAACTTCGTCTCCTTCTTCCCATGCGTTGCAGTGGTGGAAGACAAAACAAGGTTCGGTTTCTAATATCTTTACCTCGTCAGTGCCGTTGCGGGGAATTAAAATTGCTTGCGTTGGCTTGTTTGGCGAAAATTGAATGCACTGGGATGCACTCCGAAATCCTAACACGAAAAGCAGCGGATTGAAGCTGACGGGATTTTGGAAGAATATGCAGTAATTCGGGGTAATTACCATGTCGTGCAGGAAGGCAAAACCCGGTATTGCATGGGCGTGACGCTGCAAAAGTTTACCGCTTTCGTCGAGTTCGTAAATCGTGATGGTACTCGACAAACCGGGCTTGACAGAAAAGTTTACTAATCTGTCTCCTTTGCCATTTTTCCCTTTTTCAATTCTGGGGTGGGCGGCGAAGGCTTCACCGGGTTGTAAAATGCCGTCTAGGGTGTCTAAGCCGAATGTTTCTAAGGTGCGGGGGTCGAGTCTGTAGGGTGCTGCGGCTTCCCAAAGCGCTAGCAGTTTGTCGCCCCAATAAATGATGTTGGTGTTGGCAATGTTTTTGATTTTGACATCAAAGATGTTGGCTAGCCAGCCCCCTGGCTTCTGTGTGCCGAAAACGCCTCGGTGGAGAATTTTTCCGGCTTCTTGTTCGGCGAGATAGCCTTCTGTGCGGACGAATCGGTTGCGGAAATGGGCGCGGCCTTCGGATATTGCGATCGCACAAACCATCCCGTCACCGTCAAACGGGTGGTGGATGCGCTGGCCGTTGACATCCAATAATCCGGGCCCGTTGCGAAAGAATGTGCCTTGCAAGCCGGGGGGGATTTCGCCTTCTATGTCGTCAATCCAGTAGTCTGATTCGTTGGGTTGGGATTCGTAGCCGCGCTGCCAGTCTGTGCGATCGTATGATACCTTTTGGGCGGCTGTTTGAGATGGGGAAAGTTGTAAGTTTTGCATTGGTGTTACGGGAGCGAATTTTTTAACCGCAGAGCACACAGAGGGCGCAGAGAGAAGGAAATTGGGAGAATGGGGAAACACAGTTAAATTCATCCGTGTATCCGTGTCAAAATCCCTGTGTGCGTTCCTTTATTTGCTATCTGCCGTGCGGCTTTGTGACCTTACTGTCGGTACTAAGTCGGGAAAGTATTCGGGCATGAAATGCTGTCCGCCTGGTTTGGAACTGCCCAGTTCTGGTTCTAATACGGGAAGAGACTTTTGATAGTTTGGATCGCCGCTTTCTGTACTCTCGGCGGGCAGCCAATTTAAGAACGGTAGGGGCAGAAGTGTGGAGAGGTTTGTGATTATCACTAGCAGCCAGAGGTTATCGAAATTGCGATCGGTAATTCCTAGCAAGTGGGTTAAAAGTGCACCGCCTTCGTGGGACAAAAGTCCTGCTAAATTGGTGATTGACATCAACAGTGCAAATAAAGTTGCTTCGACGCCTGGGGGACACAAGCGGGCGGAGAGTACCAGCACCGGCATATAAGCAATTTGTCCGATTACTGTCAGGATCAGGCTGTCTCCGATGCTGAACCATTGATCGTCAATTCCTAAAGCTCGGTTCGCATGAGTTACTAATAATAAAGTAGTCATGCCCAAAGCAGTCGCAAGGACGGTTGACCAGCCAAAAATTACTCGAAATGGAACTGTTTTGAGGAAGCGCTGAAACACCCAGACGCCGGCGAGGGCGGCAATGCTGGTAACGAAGCGCACTCGGCCGAGAAATTCTGGTGGAAAGCCTAATTCGTTGGTGGTGAAAAAGAAGAAGGCGGAGTCAGAGCTTGGGGTGGCTTGCAAGAGGAAGAGAAAGGCGGTGGGCAGCCAAATTGTTTTTTGGGTAACAGCTTGCCGCAGTTGTTTTACTTGGTCTTTGACCGTTTCAAAGTCGCTTCTTTTGTCGGTTTTTTCTTCGGCAATTAACCAAGCTGTTGCTGATACAATTAGCGGGAAAGATGCGGTGATTAAAAATATTGTGTGGGTGCTGAAGTGTTGCAGCAGGGAACCGCTGAGGTAGGCGGTAATTAGTCCGCCGAGGGCTGCAGCGCCCCAAGACAAGGATTGCAGGGAACCGGCGTCGGTAACGGATTCTTTTCTGGCCCTTTCGACTACCAGGGAGTCGGCGATTACGTCGCTGACGGCGAGGGAGAGAGAACTCAGGGCGATCGCGCCTGTAGCTGCAAGCGGTGTGTGTACAATTGTTGCGAGGCTCACCCATGCTAAGGTGCCCAGCAGCCCGGAGAGGACGATGTAAGGGCGTCTGCGGTAGCCGAATATCGGCAAGCCGTCCGACATGAAGCCGAACACGGGTTTGATAATCCAAGGCAGGGCGACGACGCCCAGCATTGCCGAGACTTCTGCCGGACTCATGCCGAGTTCGTCTTTCAGGAAGAAGCTGACGGCTAAGCGGGATAGTCCGAGAATGCCTTGGACGAAGTAAATCACTAAGATGGCTATGAGTTCGGGAGTTGGCTCATTCCCAAAGAATACTTTTTCTTTTAAAGATTCTTTGAGTTTGCTGACGCCGGAGGGGGAAACGAGCATTTGAGCAATATTTCTTAATGAATCTCAATATTTATAACACATTCTTAATGAGTTCCGGGAACTGTCGCAGGTGGGATGCGAAAGTGACGGGAAAGTGGCAGGTAATATAAAATTATGATGAGCTCGAATTAAAGGATTTTTGGTAGCAATGAAAGCAGAAATTAGAGTTGTCTTTCTCGCAGCGGCTTGGATTTTAGGAATGGAGGCTAATTTAGCCTCAGCAATACCTGTTGCTAACAAGCAAGGTGATTATCCGGTGCCACCTGCGCGACAGCGGGGCAACAGGCAGGTAAATTGGTTGGTTGTGGACTCGGATTCTAAAGGGTTGAATTGCCGGATGGCTCAGAGATTTCGATCAATTTCTGTAGACGGTTTGGATGCGCCTGCTGAGTTGTTTGAAAGAAATAAACACAATGTTTCGCAGTGGCCTGTCGTGACTACGTTTAGACGGGGGGAACGCTTGCAAGCGGTGACAGGAAATAATGCCAATCAAATTATGATTGCTGACTCTCAGGGCAAACCTTGGCTGCCGATTTCAACGGATAAGGGTAATTGTTTTGTGCGGGCTAATAGCAGTTTTATTAAACCGATTCGGGAAAATCCTACTACTTTGAAACCGTTAGAATAGCTGATTTTTTTTGGATAACAGTGGGTAGATGAAAGGAATGTTTTATGATTATCGATCCTAAAAATGTGCCGGAAATTACGGGTTCCAAGTACCCTCAGCAATTCCAATCTGCTGTTGCGGGGAGAGTTAAAAAACGCTTGGGCGATGCTGCCGGATTGCAGAATTTTGGGGTAAATTTGGTGAGACTTGCGCCGGGAAGTTGTTCTGCTCTCAGGCATTGGCACACCCGGCAAGATGAGTTAATCTATGTTCTGGAAGGGGAAGTTACTCTGATTACAAATTCGGGAGAGCAAGTGCTGAAACCGGGTATGGCGGCGGGTTTTCCGGCGGGGGATGCAGATGGGCATCATTTAGTCAACCGCTCGAAGGGAGAGGTTGTTTATCTGGAAATTGGCGATCGCACTCTGGGAGATAGTGCCGAATATCCCGATGACGATCTAATTGCAAAAGCTAACGGGAATAGTTGGATTTTTACTCGCAAAAATGGCGAGGTTTATGAGAGTTGAAAATTTATGAGTCAAGTGAATCTTTGGACTTCAGCGGAACACGCTTTGTGGTATCTTGCTAAAGCTGATGGAATTCCTCACCGCACTGAAGGTGAAGCGGTTTTGTTGGAGGAAGTGCCGAAAAATGTTAAGCGAATTCTGGATGTGGGCACGGGAGACGGGCGGTTGCTGGGTTTGCTGAAGTGCGATCGACCAAATGTTGAATGTGTGGCGATCGACTTTTCGCCGACAATGCTGGAAAAAGCCAGAATTCGCTTTGCTGATGACCAGAATGTCACGGTAATCGAGCACAATTTTGACGAATCGCTGCCGGATTTGGGCAAATTTGATGCGGTTGTTTCTAGTTTTGCGATTCATCATGTAGCAGACGATCGCAAACGTTCGCTTTACGCTGAGATTTTCGAGCTTTTGGAACCGGGAGGCATCTTTTGCAATTTGGAACACGTAGCGTCCGCAACTCCCGCTTTACACGAGAAATTTCGAGAGGCGCTGGGTATTAGTCACGAACCCGAAGATCCGTCTAATAAATTGCTGGATGCCGAAACGCAACTGCGCTGGTTTAGAGAAATTGGTTTTACAGATGCAGACTGTTATTGGAAGTGGCGGGAACTCGCTTTATTAGTTGGGGTGAAACCTGTTTAGAGTATTTCGTGAAATTCGCAGATCCGGGTAAGGACACGGCAGTGTCGTGTCCCTACAAATATCCCATACTATCTGTATGAGGTGCGTGCCGGAATTAAATTAAATCGGGTACTTTAGGTTTGATTCGGCGCTCGTACCAGTTCATTAACGGGGTGGAAGTAATGCCGTGCAAAATCACAGAAATTACGATGGTTGTAAAGGTAATCCAGGCGATTTTTTCGGCTGTCTCGCCTTCCAAACCCTTACCGAAAGCATAGGTAAGGTAATAGATAGAACCGACACCACGAATGCCGAACCAACCGCACAGCAAGCGGTTGGCGGGATGTAAAGGACTGCCGATCGTACTAATCCAAGCTCCAACAGGCCGGATAAAAAAAAGCAACAATCCAGCTACTAAGAGGGAGTATCCTCCATATGCCAACATAGGCTCTAGGCGCAAAAGCGAACCTAATAGTAAAATAGTTGCTATTTCCATTAACTTTTCAATGCGCTCGGTAAAGTGCAGTTGGGAAAGCGGTTTTTCTGGGTTGCGGTAACTCGCCTGCACCACAATTCCTGCTACAAAAACTGCGAGAAATCCGTAGCCGTTGACTACTTCTGTGAGGGAATAGGTGAGCAGAATTGTGCTGAGAGCAATGAAATCTTCCATTAATTGATCGGCCGGTCGATAGTGTTGGAGTTGGCGATCGATCCAGGTGACGGCTTTAGCTACTAAAATTCCCATAACGAGACCTGCGGCGATCGCCCAAATCAAGTCAACTGCTACCCACTGCGAAAACCACTTCGACCAGTTGTTATCTTTTAGCGAATAAATCCCGAAATAAACAAAGGGAAAAGCTAAAGCATCGTTCAAACCGCCTTCCGATGTTAAACCAAAGCGCAATTCATCGCGATCGTCTAGATGAGCTAACTGAACTTCTGAGGCTAAAACTGGATCTGTGGGAGCGAGAATTGCTCCCAGTAAAATCGCCGGGCCCCAATCTAATTTCACAAACCAATGACCGATCGCGGCCACTGCAAAAATAGAAATGGGCATTAAAAAACCGATCAGCCGCGCTGTGGAATTCCAAGCCCAAAATTGCAGCGGGCGATTCATTTTTAAGCCGCAACTGAACAGAGAAACAATAACTACAAACTCTGTAAGCCTTTCTAAAAATTGAGCTTCGGGACGCAAGTCAATCAGCTTGACGCCGTAGGGTCCCAATCCGATACCGACAATTAGATAAATTAAGGCATAAGATACAGGCAATCGCGAAATCCATCCGGAACCCAAGGTAACGGTAAGCAGGAGGATGCCAATAACTAGCAAGTTGAGAATGTAATCATCCACCATAGCGATCGCACTTTTAATCAGGTTTAACAATGGCGATTTTGACACGTAAAAGCTTCTGGCGCATCCGTCGTCCGCTAGATTCAGGTATCCTCCGAAAGTTGGAGTTATTATACGAAATTGTTTATGCTTCTAGCCTGCTCCGGCGGGCTTTGCCTTGGTGCCCCATAAACTCCGTGACTTACAATCGCCCGGAATTGTTTATTTCATTCATCTGGCTAATAACTAATAATTAATGACTAAGGGCTGATGACTAATGACTCAGGACTAATGACTAATTAGAAAGACCACTTTTTTCGGTAGCGATGATGTGCAAATCTACGTGTTTGAGCGATCGCACTAACTGTTGAGTCAAAGAACCCCGCAGCAACAATCTCCAGCGGGATTGCTGGCTTTCGCCGATCACAATTTGAGTAACGCGATACTGTTTAGCTACCTCCGAGATTGCTTTGGCTATATTAGTGCCGTTTACCCGCAAAAATTGCCCCTTAAATTCTTGACAGAGTTTCTCACAAGTTTCAACGTGCAAGCTTTCTGCTTTTGTTAAAAATCGGTCTGGATCGTTGACAAACACAGCATAAAATGGGGCATTCATATAGCTAGCAATCCTCGCGCCCCGCCGCAGCAGTTGCAAAGAATTCGGATAAGTCGAGATGCACACTAAAACTCGTTCGTGAATGTTGCAAGATTGACCTTTTAAAGTTGCTGCATCGTCTTCCACATTGTCTGCGACTTCTCGCAGGGCGAGTTCTCGCAAAGCAATTAAATGACGGCGCTGGAAAAAGTTTTCTAAAGATTGTTCAATTTTTTCGGGAGCATAAATTTTGCCTTCTAGCAACCTTTCTTCTAAAGTTTCCGGCGTGACATCGACAACGACTATTTCGTCAGCATCTTCGAGGACGCGATCGGGCACTCGCTCTCGCACTACAACTCCGGTAATGCGAGCTACTAAATCGTTGAGACTTTCTATGTGTTGAATGTTGAGGGTGGAGAAAACATCAATCCCAGCCTTGAGAATTTCTTCGACATCTTGATATCGTTTTTCTCGCAGAGAACCGGGAATGTTTGTATGAGCTAGTTCGTCTATTAATGCTAATTGGGGGCGGCGTGCTATGACAGATTCAGTATCCATTTCGGTGAGAATTTTTTCGCCGCGCAGCATTTGTTTTTTGGACACTATTTCTAGTCCCTCGCCTTTAGCTGCTGTCTCTTTTCGCCCGTGAGTTTCTAACAGTCCAATGACCACATCAATGCCTTCCAATTTAAGCCTGTGCCCTTCTTCCAGCATTCGGAAAGTTTTGCCGACACCGGGGGCCATGCCGATAAATATTTTGTGCTTTCCCCTGCGGGGGGTGCGATCGTAAGTGCGGTTCGGTTGGGCGTAAACCGCGTCTGGATTGTTGGTAAGTTCGCTAGAGTGAATCATAGCTGAGTAGTGGGTAGTTAGTCAATTTCGAGTCATCAGTCAGTTTATGACCGATGACTGCCGACTATTGTAAACTATTGTAAACGGTCGAGAGCCAAATTCAGTTTGAGGACGTTAACTCCCGGTTCGCCGAAAATGCCGAGAAATCTGCCATCTGTATTTTTGGCTACCAACATTTCTACTTGATTGAGATTGAGCGATCGCACCGTTGCTATCCGCTGAATTTGCGCCATAGCTGCCTCTACGCTAATGTGCGGATCGAGGCTAGAACCAGAGGTGTAGACTAAATCAGCAGTCGGTTTGATACCAGCTTTGCTGAGGCGATCTAATTCAACTTGCACCCCCTGAAAACCATCTTTCTCATTGCCTCGCTTCAGCAACTCTGAGTTACTGGGAGCAAGGTTGCTAGCTCCCGAAATACCTGTTCTTTGACTAAAATTTTCTCCCTTTGTCGGATCATAATTTTCTGTCGCAAAGCTGCTGTAATTTGTCGTGCTGGGACGGCTCCAAAAATATATTTCTGAGGAGAAAGGTTGGCCAATTAACGACGAACCCACTATAACTCCTTGCTTGGTAATTAAGCTGCCGTTTGCCTGGGAGTTGAAGGCAATTTGACCGATTACTAGCAAGATTAAAGGGTAAATAATGGCTGTGATTCCCCATAAAACCAGGGTAAGGCGAATGGCTCTAATTATTTCTCTCATAAATTACCTGGCTCGGTTATTTGCTAAGGGTTAATTATTGACTAAAATCTTTCCGGCTGAAAGATGACTACAAACAGGTAAATAGAAAGGGCGATAATCACCAAACCCAGGAGACTTAAACCCCAGACAGCTTTTCGGGGCAAATCTTCACCCGCAGCCGCGTAAACAGCGGGAGCAATTATAGCATTGAAACACATTACCAGAAATAGCTGCACCGGGATTGGGTGGCGCTGCCAAAGCATTTGCGCTAACTCAATAATTTCTTGGAAATCTCTGGGAAAAATATCATTCAGCAAATCATTACGTTTCATGAATTCTCCTTATTTTGATAATAAATATCTGTCTTCTATTGGATAATTTTTTGGGAAAAATCGAGGCCGAGCCGGGGAACGAGATTAATCCGTGTATCCGTGTCAAAATCCCTGCCGTGCTTTCCCGATCTATGCTAGCCCAACGGCGGTAATCAAAACATCAATAATTTTGATAGCAATAAACGGCGCGATTGCTCCGCCCAATCCGTAGATTAAAATATTCCGCTGCAACAGTTGATTGGCGCTCAAAGGTCTAAACTTTACACCAGTTAATGCTAGTGGAATCAAAGCGGGAATAATCAAAGCATTGTAAACTAATGCGGACAAAACCGCAGACTGACCGCTGGTTAAACCCATCACGTTTAAAGCGCCAACCGGGGCAAATATTGC
Organism: Microcoleus sp. MON1_C1; assembly: GCF_036701945.1. Classification (NCBI taxonomy): domain Bacteria; kingdom Bacillati; phylum Cyanobacteriota; class Cyanophyceae; order Oscillatoriales; family Microcoleaceae; genus Microcoleus; species Microcoleus sp. MON1_C1. The sequence goes on from NZ_JAUBRO010000037.1 coordinate 61,520, forward strand.
CGGAATAATTGCAAAATATTTGGCAATGTCGTTCGCTAGCGAAAACGTAGTCAGCGCGCCGCGAGTAATCAGCAATTGTTTGCCAATTGTAACTAAATCAATTAGTTTGGTGGGGTCGGAATCTAAGTCCACCATGTTCGCTGCTTCTTTCGCGGCTTGGGTTCCAGAATTCATCGCGAGTCCTACGTTTGCTTGCGCTAGCGCGGGTGCGTCGTTGGTTCCGTCTCCTGTCATTGCTACTAATTTGCCCTCGGCTTGTTGCTTGCGAATTACATCAATTTTGTCCTCGGGAGTTGCTTCGGCAATGAAGTCGTCAACGCCTGCTTCGTCGGCAATTACTGATGCTGTAATTCGGTTATCTCCGGTGAGCATTATTGTGCGGATGCCCATTTTTCGCAGTTGGTCAAACCGATCGCGAATTCCCGGTTTGATGACATCTTTCAAATAGATAATGCCGTAGGTGTCGCTGCCTTGACAAACGCCTAGAGGTGTGCCTCCCAGCCGGGAAACTCGCTCATAAGCTTCATCGAGATCGGGGCCGATATTACCGCCACGCGATCGCACAAAACCCTTCACCGCGTCCACCGCACCTTTGCGAACCTCCGTCCCATCGGGCAAATCCGTGCCAGACATCCGCGTTTTTGCGGAAAAATCAAGCCCCGTGGCGTTGGTGCGATCGAAATCTACCTCTGCGCCCAAATTCTGAGCCAAACGGACGATCGACTTTCCCTCTGGAGTATCGTCAAACAGGCTAGCAGCAAGGGCTACACTCGCCACCTCCTCCAGCGAGTGACCGTTTACCGGAATAAACTCCTCGGCCAAACGGTTCCCCAGCGTGATCGTCCCCGTTTTGTCCAAAATCAGCGTATTCACGTCGCCGCAAGCCTCCACGGCGCGTCCAGAGGTCGCTATCACGTTAAACTGAGCGACGCGATCCATCCCCGCAATGCCGATCGCGCTCAGCAAACCGCCGATCGTCGTCGGGATCAGCGCCACCAGCATCGAAATCAGCGTCACCACGCCCACAGGAGTTTTCACGTAATTGCCCATCGGCCCAATCGTCGAAACCACAATCAAAAACACCAGCGTCAGCACCGCCAGCAAGACCGTCAGCGCGATCTCGTTGGGCGTTTTCGACCTTTCGGCCCCCTCCACCAGCGCGATCATCCTGTCCAAAAACCCTTTACCCGGGTCAGCCATTACCCGCAGCGTCAGTTCATCAGAGAGGATGCGCGTACCGCCAGTGACGGAACTGGCGATGTCCGAACCCGGTTCCTTGAGCACCGGTGCGGATTCGCCTGTGATCGCAGATTCATCCACCGACGCGACGCCTGCAATTACTTCGCCGTCGGAAGGAATGACATCGCCTGCGATCACTTTAATTTGGTCGCCGCGTCTCAGGGATGTCGAACTAACTTCTTGAATTGAACCGTCTGGTAAGAGTTTGCGGGCTGTTGTGTCGGCTTTGGTCGATCGCAGCGCATCTGCTTGCGCTTTGCCACGCCCTTCTGCTACCGCTTCAGCAAAATTAGCAAATACTAAAGTGAAGAACAAAATAAACGTGACTAAACCGTTGAAAACTCTCTGATTTTCGCCGGCAACCGGGCCAAACAAAGTCGGATCGATCGTTAAAAGTGCAGTCACAATTGTGCCTATCCACACCACGAACATCACCGGATTTTTTAGCATCACCCGCGGGTTTAGCTTGACAAAAGCTTCTTTAAAAGCTCTTTGATAAAGGCCTTTTGTATTTGCTTTCGGCGTGTGCTTGCGAGACTCGCGAGAGCCTCTAGCAGGTTTTTTTGGGGAATCAGGAGTATTGGAAGAAGCCATATCGATTGGAAATTTTTAATGAACCACAGAGAACACAGAGAACACAGAGAAAGAGAAGAGTTAGGTTGATAACTTTTTGCTACCGAGGTGGAGGAGTTGGTGTTGCTAAAGGTGTTGTGGGTGTAGTTATCGATGCAGGTTCAAACTTGCCGCTGCTAATTTCATATCCTTCGGCAATTGGCCCTAAAGCTAGGACTGGAAAAAATGTCAGCGCGCCCAGAATTATGATTACTCCTGCGGTTACACTGGTGAACAAAACTGAATCGGTTCTGAGAGTGCCCGTTGTTTCGGGAACCAGTTGTTTGTTCGTCATGCTGTCAGCTAAAAGCAATAGGGCAATAATTGGAACGTAGCGCCCCAACAGCAGGCTAAAACAGGTGCTTAAATTCCACCAAAGTCCTGTCGGTGCGGGTTGAGAGTCAGCCAATCCTTCTAAGCCAGAACCGTTGTTAGACGCCGCCGAAGCGTATTCGTACATCACCTGGGAAATGCCGTGAAATCCCGGGTTGCTGATGCCGCTCAAACTGTCGGTAAAAGCGAGGGTAATTGCACCGGGGATTAAAACTGCGATCGGGTGAATTAATAAAACAACGCTGGCTAAAACAATTTCCCGTTTCTCAATTTTGCGTCCCAAAAATTCCGGCGTTCTCCCCACCATCAATCCCGTGAGAAATACGCTCAAAATCGAGTAAATAAACAAGTAAGCCGTTCCCGTTCCTTGTCCGCCCCAAACGATTTGCAGAAACAAATTAAACAGAGTAGCAAAACCACCGGGAGGCATTAAAGAATCGTGCATCCCGTTGACAGCGCCGCACATTGTTCCCGTCGTAGTCACCGCCCACAGTGCAGTCTCTGCCCAGCCAAATCTAACTTCTTTGCCCTCTAAATTTGGTTGTTGCGCCCCCAGTAAATTATTGATTTGAGGGTTGCCGCCGTACTCGCCAAACGCTGCAATGCCAATCAAGACAGCGTAGATGGCAAACACCATCCAAAAAATCAGCCATCCCTGCTTTTTGTTATTGGCAAATCTGCCGTAGGTGTGAATCATAGCTGCTGGTATAGAAACCATGGCTAGTGTTTCCAGCAGGTTGGTAAAAGGGTTGGGATTTTCAAAGGGGTGAGCCGAGTTCATGGCAAAAAATCCGCCGCCATTTTCTCCCAGTTGTTTGATACTTTCCAAGTGAGCAACTGGGCCGCGAGCAATTACTTGGGTGCCGCCTTCTAAGGTACGGGCCACTGCCGGCCCTGCTAGGGTTTCCGGCACTCCTGAAATTAGCAACAGTAAGGCAATTATTAAAGAAAGAGGTAGCAGAATCCTGGTGATTGATTGAATTAAATCGATGTAAAAGTTGCCCAGCGGGCGGCCGGTTAATCCCCGAATAAAGGCAATCCCTACCGCTAAACCGGTAGCGGCTGAGGTAAACATTAAAAAACCCAGAGTTAACTGGGATAAGTAACTGAAGGTTGTCTCGCCGGAGTAATGCTGTTGGTCGGTATTTGTGAGGAATGAAATAGTTGTGTGCAGCGCAGTATCCCAGGTTGGGGTACTTAGGCTGGTGGGATTTAAAGGCAGCACTCCCTGAAGCATGAAAATAAAAAAAACAAATATGCCCATTGCTGCATTGCTGTAGAGTAAAGAGCGGGCATATTGCCAACCAGTCATGGAATCTACAGACCGGATGTTGCTGGCTTTATAGATGAGTTGTTCTAGGGGTTTAATAGCGGGATCGAGAAGGGTTTTTTCTCCCATGTACACCCGCGCCATGTAGCTGCCGAAGATAGGCGCGATTGCTATTAAAATGATTAGGGTTAATGCGATTTGAAGTAATCCTTGCTGCATAACTGAGCCAATTTTTTATCGTTGGATAAAGGGGTTTTGCCGATCGCCAAATGGGTTAGGTGGGAGGTTCCAAAAACCGGGCGAGCTTTTTTTGCAGCTCACTTTCAGTTTGGGGGCGATCGCCGAATTCAATGGTGCTAAGATGCAATCTCCCCAGCCAGAGGGATTAACGCTATCAGCGGGTTTTCGCTGGCGAGAATTCCTTATTTTTATTTTGCTAATCCCGTGCTTTGACAGCGATAGAGGAATTGTATAGCATTTAAGAGCGCGCCACAATAACTCTTGTTAATTGGGATAAAACTGAACTCGCTTTGGTTAGACAAAGTTGATAGGTCACTTCTGTTAGCAAAAAAATGCTCTCTACTTTTACTGATTACTATACTCACTGTTAGAAAATTGGATAATCAGCTTTCCGGTATAAATTGCTGTTTGCACATTAGGCTTACTCGCTCTATATTTGCCAGACTAGATGAATATTTAGCTCTGGTTAAATGTCTATACTCCGAGATATAGATGTTTGCTAAACGCGATGTTTTTGGGCGATAATAGGTGAAAAAATCCAAAAAAATAGCTGTGTTCAGGTAGAAGGTAGAAAGAAAAAAAATTGTAAAAATAAAATATAAAAAGGATTGATTGAGGATGTTTAAAAGTTTATCGGCTATCCCAAAAAACCTGGCAATTCAAGAGAAGTATTTGCGGGGGAGGTGGTCGATCGCAATTTTATTTGCGATTGTTGCACTGCTGGAATTTACTACCCCGCCGCAGTATCTGTTTGGGTATTTGTATACGGGCCCGATTTTACTAGCCAATTCGCGATTGAGTCGGTTGGGTAAGTTGCAAATTACGCTAGTAGCGGCAGCTTTGACGCTGTTAGATTTGTTTGTTCCTCATGGAGAAGCGATCGCCCTAGCCACTGTCGCAAATAGATTGATCGCTGTCATGGCTTTAGGGGTGACGGGATATTTGAGCGATCGCAACCACCAGTACCAAGAAGCGATCGCGATCGCTAAAGCTGAGTTGCAGTCGCAGCAGCAGCTAGCTAGCATCCGAGAAGATTTTGTCTCTACTTTGAGTCACGACTTAAAAACGCCGATGCTGGGGGCGATCGAAACAATTAAAGCTTTTCAGTCAGCAAAATTTGGGAATGTCACCGCCAGTCAGCAAAAAGTTCTCGAAACAATGGCGCGATCGCACAAAATGTCACTACAATTAGTAGAAACGCTGCTGGATGTTTACCGCAACGATGCCGAAGGTTTAAAACTGCAACTTGCTCCCGTAAATTTAGTTGCTTTGGCAGAAGAAGTAATTGCAACTCTCATGGATTTATCGGCGGCGCGCCGGGTTTACATTAATATGAGTTACGGAGAGTCAGATTTCCGCCGCTCTTTGTGGGTAAAGGGCGATGCAGTGCAACTTCAGCGCGTTTTTGCTAATTTACTGACAAACGGAATTAACCATTCTCCTCGCGGCGGTAAAGTGGAAATTGTTATGGAATCTTATTCGAGTTATCAGGTGGTGAAAGTTATTGATAGCGGGTTAGGAATTACAGCAGAGGAACAGCCCCACTTGTTTGAACGTTTTTATCAAGGAAACGGCGATCGGCAAGCCAAAGGCTCGGGATTGGGGTTATACTTATCCCGCCAAATTATTGAGGCGCACGGTGGTATAATTTGGGCAGAAAATAAATTGCCACACGGCGCTTTGTTTGCATTTCGACTCCCTGCTATCCCAGCTTTATGATATCTTTTTTAGTTGCATACTTCTTGCTTCTATCTGCCGTCATTGCGAGTTCTGCGCCTGGTTCGCAGAGGTGGAAAATTGCTCGGTGCTACTTTGCTGCATTTGCAATTAGTTTGGCGAATCATACTAATAATAATAACCCACTTGATAGCGGGGATCATTGCAAATGAAACCAGTTTTTCCCTTGCGAATTCTTCTAGTTGAAGACGACGAACTGTTTCGGTTGGGGCTGCAAACCAGGTTGCAGCAGGAAAGTTGCTTGCAAGTAATTGCCGAGGCGGAAGATGGAGAAACGGCGGTAGAATTGACTCAGGAACACTTGCCAAATGTGGTAGTTCTCGATGTCGGTTTGCCGGGAATTGGTGGCATTGAAGCGTGCCGCCAAATTAAACAGCGGCATCCAGAAATTCCAGTTTTAATTTTAACATCTCATTCGCAAAAATCCTTAATTGAAAGATTGATTGCTGCGGGTGCTCAGGGCTATTGTCTAAAAGGAATTGCGGCGGAAACTTTGGTTTTAGCAATTCGATCGGTAGCGTTGGGCGCTTCTTGGTGGGATAAGGCAGCGACTGCGGAAATTCGGGCGGTTTTTGCTAATCCCGAACCTTTAAAAAATGGGTTGAAATCGGAAGTTTTAGAGAATCCGCTGACGAAGCGAGAACAAGAAATATTAGCTTTAGTTGCGGGCGGAAAAAGCAATCAGGAAATAGCTAAAATATTGTACATTGCTCCGGGTACGGTGCGAGTTCACGTGCACGCGATTTTGCAAAAGTTAGAAGTGCGCGATCGCACTCAAGCTGCTGTACTCGCAATTCAGAAAGGATTGGTAGCAGAAGAACTGTTAGGCAGTCAATCTTGAATGCGGCAGTTTATAATGATTCAAAATTTCGCTCTCTACCTAAAAAGTATGAGTCTTATCAATTTGGTAATTTCCGAAAAAAGATTACTTGAAATAAAAATAATGAATTATTATAATTTGTGTATACCTAATTTTTCATTCAATTATGCCATCATCAGATGTATTTTTTTCACCATATGTAGAACCTAAGCTGTTGCACAATTTAAACTGTGATACAAGCATTACCCTTGTTTGTGAGTTTTCGCGCCCATTTAATTATTAATTGTTATTCCTTTAAGAGGCGAGGCAATAAATACTCTAGCTCTTCAATTGATTAAACGGGACTTCCCCCATACAAATGTACTAACAGTGATCAAACTCTTACTCAACAAAGAATGCAACTGTTGATCGGAAAATTTGTACCCATTAATAAGTAATAGCTGACGCAGGCGATCGCACTCAATGGTTGTAGATTCAATATAATTGCCGATCGCAAACAGATATGAGTCATCTACATGGGTACACCATTATTTAGTCAACAATTGAAACCTTGGTGTTTAGAGGCTTTTGAGCCTGTGTAAGTATATTGGCAGGGGGAAGTTCCGCCTAAAATTTAACCCCTAGTCGTGACAGTTTGCCTTAGTCCTATAATTGCTAAAAACCGTCAATATCGGTTAAAAACCCCGGTTTATTCGTGGGCGAGTGGGAAAGAATTTAGATATTTTTAAGGATAGGAAACTGGTGGCAGAAAATTGCTGCTGCCTTTATAACCGGATAAAATAGCCAGTTTTTCCAAAGATTGCCGGCCCGTGTAATATTTACCACGAATTTCCCAAGTGGGATAAGCTTTAATATTAGCAGCTTTGCACAAATCTGGTTGAGCATCTCTGCCTCTGGGATCGCACTCAATGTAAGTAATGGCGCTAAATGCTTCTTTGCCGAAAAGTTCTTGTTGGGTGTGACAGTGAGGACACCAGTAAGCACCGTACATTCTAGCTTTGATTGTCTGCAAATGGGTTGCTAAAGCGATTTGATCCGGTACGGATTCGCTGCGAATAGGTGGGGCTTCTTGTTCGGTAACAGGCTGTGTAAAAGGGGGAGGAGGAGGGAGGGTTTGTGCTAATTTTTGAGTGGATTTGTTGGTGAAACTGAACTGTGCAATTCCTCCGTCTGCTTTGGTAGTGACGAAAATCCCCAAAGTCAGGAAAATGCCGATCGCACAACTGTTGAATTTACTTAGTCTCATCTTGGATGTCATCTTGGATTTACTAGGATTTCGCGAGCTTGATTCATAGCCTCTACAGCATTGTTTACCACAAAGATGTTAAATTGTGCTAAACCTTTAAAAAAAAGTTTACTTTCGGCGCTGTCATTTAACAAGATAACTTGTTTGTTAGCTTTCAGAGCGAGGGCAATTTCCGAAGCAGTGCCCGTCCCCATACCGCAGGCAATTATTACGTGTGAAGAAAGAATGTTAATGTTATTTCTAGCGTTTCCCATATCGGTGACAATGGCAATATCTACAGCTTCAGAAATGCCGCGAGTGTCATTTCCCGGAAGGATGCCGACTGTTAAACCGTTAGCTGATTTTGCTCCTTTGTTGGCTGCATCCATGACGCCGACATTTCTGCCACCAGTTAGCAATATCCATCCTGCTTCGGCGATGAGTTGTCCGAGTTGATAGGCGTTTTCTAAGTCGGTTGATGTGGCACTATCGCCGGGGCCCATGATGCCAATAATGATTTTTTTCATAGTTTTGGGCTGGATATGGTGTTATTAATACTTGCTAGTTTGTTTGCACACTATCTATTCTGGATATGGGTGAAAAATGGATCTTGCTCTTTTTTAACCGCAGATGGACGCAGATTAACGCGGATGCAGGAAGGGATCTCGCTCTTTTGATTGTAAAACGGGCGATATCCTTTCTGAATCTAGCCCAAAAAGGGAGCTCGCTCTTTCAAGTCTCCCCAAAAATATTATTAAATTACAGGAGAAATGCTGAGATTATAGCTCATATTTTCCTCTAACAAAGAACGGAGGGAATTAACCAGATCGCCCTGAAATTCTTCTCGCTCAAACCACAAAGCAGGCTTGCTATCAGAAGCACGGGCAAATACAGCAAGTCTGCCACAGTGCGGACATTCATAAACTTGAGGAAATTCGGGATTTTTAGGATAAAGAAGCTGGTAGACTTTATCTTCAAATTCCTCCTCGGATGCAGCAGAGGAGTAAACAGCAATCAGATCCTCAATAAGTTTTTCGCGCAAAGGTTCCCACAATATTTTGAATCCTTGGGGATGTGGAACTGGAGATAAACTGAAGCTTTCACCGCACCGACAAGAGAGTCTAGGCATAATAATTTCTCAAGAGCGCTATACATCAACGATGATTTGACTGTCTTTAATAATGATAATTCGATCGATGCTGTGACCGGGTGTGTTGATAACGCCTTGGATCATGCGTTGAACTTCGTCCACTTCTAGCAATGCGCTGTCCCCGACACCAAGTTCAACTACTACAATCTCGGCTTGACCGTCTTTTTCTATGATATTTTGAGCGAGGCTCCTGGTAAGTCTGGTTTGGGGTTGCATCAAATCAGCGGATGTTTGGGTGGCGTCTGGGTGAAAAAAACTATAGTCACCTGTTCTGATGTTTGGTCTTTCGGCGGTTCCTTCTACTCGGATCACTCCAGTCAGTTGGCCAGCTTCTGCTTTGTTGTTCAAAAATTCGCCGACTCTAATTTCATCTGGGGTAGCTCTGGGATTATTGTTGATATATGACATATTGCAGCATAACCGATCGCCCATCCCATTAAATCACAGCGTCGCAACAGATTAAGAGCGAGATCCCTTCTGAATGATTGGAAAGGACTCTCGCTCTTTTTTAACCGCAGATGGACGCTGATTAACGCGGATGTCAGAAGGGATCTCGCTCGTTTGATGAATTATGGGCGAGAGCTTTTCTGAATTATTAGAAAGGGATCTCGATCTTTTTTGACTGCAGATGAACGCAGATTAATGCGGATACAGGATTGGATAATTTGCCTGCGATTTGATGTTTTTGGGGTTATTCTATTTTTTCGATCGCTCCTTCGCAAAACTGAGCCAAATCCTCTAACTTGATATTCCGAAATATGCTGGCGGCGGTAGTGAAAGCTGAAATTGCTTGAGGCTTGTCGCCCTGTGTCGCGTAAGCTGTGCCGATGTAATACCAGACGCGGGCTGTGCTGTATAGATCGTGAATTTGTTCGACTAAAGCTAACGCCTGTCGGTAATGCTGAAGTGCTTCCGGATACTGCTCGTTAGCTAATGCTACATCGCCGATGGCTTTGAGGGTATTGGCTTTGCCCAGTTTGTCTCCTACTTGCTCGTAGAGTTTCAAAGCGGTATCGTAGCGCTCTAGGGCTTCATCACGGCGAGCGAGGAATTGCAAAACATCGCCGATGGCACCCAGGGTATTGGCTTTGCCCAGTTTGTCTCCTACTTGCTCGTAGAGTTTCAAAGCGGTATCGTAGCGCTCTAGGGCTTC
>NZ_JAUBRO010000037.1:71398-71516 GCF_036701945.1 Microcoleus sp. MON1_C1
ATCACGGCGAGCGAGGAATTGCAAAACATCGCCGATGGCTTGCAGGGTATTGGCTTTGCCCAGATTGTCTCCTACTTGCTCGTAGAGTTTCAAAGCCGTATCGTAGCGCTCTAGGGCT
>NZ_JAUBRO010000037.1:71616-71706 GCF_036701945.1 Microcoleus sp. MON1_C1
TATTGGCTTTGCCCAGATTGTCTCCTACTTGCTCGTAGAGTTTCAAAGCCGTATCGTAGCGCTCTAGGGCTTCATCAGGGCGCTTGAGGA
>NZ_JAUBRO010000037.1:71806-78541 GCF_036701945.1 Microcoleus sp. MON1_C1
ATTGCAAAACATCGCCGATGGCTTTCAGGGTATAGGCTTTGCCCAATTTGTCTCCTACTTGCTCGTAGAGTTTCAAAACCGTATCGTAGCGCTCTAGGGCTTCTTCACGGCGATCGAGGAATTGCAAAACATCGCCGATGGCTTTCAGGGTATAGGCTTTGCCCAATTTGTCTCCTACTTGCTCGTAGAGTTTCAAAGCCGTATCGTAGCGCTCTAGGGCTTCATCACAGCGCTTGAGGAATTGCAAAACACCGCCGATGGCACGCAGGGTATTGGCTTTGCCCAGATTGTCTCCTACTTGCTCGTAGAGTTTCAAAGCCGTATCGTAGCGCTCTAGGGCTTCATCACGGCGAGCGAGGAATTGCAAAACATCGCCGATGGCACCCAGGGTATGGGCTTTGCCCAGATTGTCTCCTACTTGCTCGTAGAGTTTCAAAGCCGTATCGTAGCGGGACAATGCCTCCTGCGCTTCATAAAATCGGAAATGGATTTGCCCGAACCAATACCCCACATCTGCGGCGAAACTCTCTGGCACTCGTTTAGCCTCAACCAGTTCCTGCACGGCTGCTAGCAGCGCCTCCGCTTCCCCCCGACGAAAATTATGGTCTAGACTTGTGATGTAGCGCTCAAACTGACTGCTGCCTGCCTCAAAATCAGCGATCGCAGCGTGATAAATCTGTTCGATCCGATTCGTATTCTCTGCACCAAAATAGTCAACCAGACGCTGGGAAAATTGCTTAAACGCTTCTTCATCGGTTTCCCATAGATGCTTCAGCACCGCCTTCCGAGTCCGTTCGTGGATATTGTGTCCTCTGTCGGCAAACCTTTCCACAAATGGCAGATGCTGGAGTTCCAGATACAGCGCCTCTGCCTGTTGAGCTAAATCTGGCTGTAACGCCGCTAAGATTTTGGCATCAAACCAATGCGGCACGGCGGCAGCCAGCGCCATTGCCCTCAACTCTGGCGACAGCACCGACAGGGAAAGTTCTGCCAGCAGCCAATCCTTTTCTTCCTCCGTCTGCGCCTGTACCAACCGCGCTAAAAACTCGGCGTTCATTTGTGCTGCCTCGTCCGTGCTGCAACTTCTAACAAGGCAACGACTTGTGCCGGTACACCTTCTACCGCATCGATTAAAACATTAATCTCTTGGGAACTGAAGCAGTCGAAGCCAACGTCCTTAACGTAACCATACCAGGCTTCGCGTTCCATAATCCGATCGAGCTTGCAGCGATGATACATGTTTTGCCATTGGATAGTGGGTTCGGGAATAATTTGTCCTGCCACGATCGCAAATAGGTTTGGGTTGAGTTCCACTTCTGCCAAAAACTGACCCCCGATCCATCCTGCCAGTTCTTCCGTCGCACCATTGTATGTATCTAGAATAAATACGATCGGGCGATCGAACCGTTGTAAATCTTCAAAAAAAACTTGTTGAAGTTGAGTTAAACGATACTTTCGTTCCTCTGGCGGCACATCCAAAATCACCTGAATTTGGCTGCCTTCCCCCGTCAAACGGTTGTTCTGAATCTCAACACCAGAATTGAGAAAGCGATCGATCAGGGCATTAAAATTCCGAAAGCGTGGTTTTCCGAGTACGCGCTGAATCCAGGAAAACACAAAAGCGATACCAGCTTGCGCCCCTTTGAGATCGATTAAAACTCGATGAATTTCCTGGGAACACAGTATCTCATCAAACCGCCCCATCAAACCCGTTTTCCCATAACCCGACGGTGCTTCAATCAACAAAATCCGTTCTCGCACCTGCCGCCGCAACATCTGTTCAAACAGGTGCAACTCCCGCGTGCGATTCGCAAAGCGCCTCATGGTTGCGTCCCCGAATCGCTATCCCTCGTGCTGATGCTAGAACTCTCTCCAGTTAGTTGATTTTGTTCTACCAAAGCATCCCTAGCTTTGATGCTGCTGAGTTTCCCCTCCAGCGTATTCCCCCGAATCACCGTCTTGGCTGACGAGTTCCCAGAGTGGCTTTGTTGAATCAGCAAAATCGAGCCCGCTAATGTCAAAACCGCCATTGCCAAAGGAACCCACGGTTTCAAGTTATCCGGCAAATTCGGTAACTGGTTGGTAAAATACCCCACCAACACGGTAATCAACCCAGAGACCAGGTACAGCACAAATTGGTTCCTAGCAGCAGAGGAGCGGTAAAATACTCTCGGTTTTATCTGCACCCTATTGTGACAAAATTCTGGAGATTTTACCGCCACAGAGGAAAGCCCGCAATAAACTTATGCCGATATGGATCGTGGCGATCGCAATATTCTCAGTCGCAGCGGGTTAAAATTACCTGGAATTGGATAGTACAAATCAAGCTGATTCAATTGAAAAAAAGTTGATTTAGGTGAATTATATCGAGATGCCTCGGCGCTTGAAACCGCTAGCAAGCACGTAGGGTGCGTCAGAGCATTCAAATTTGTTGAAATCGAAAAATCAATGACTGACGCACCTTACAAGTTGATTTAACTTCTGTCACCCACCTAGCCGGAGTCTAAAAAATCTCCCCAACAATCATCCCCGCCAATATGACAAACCCCACCCAAACATTTTGGCGAAATATTTGACCGTAAACAAGCTTTGGAAGATCCGCATTCCGCAGTTGACTATATTGCAAAAACCACAAAATCGCCGCCGCACCAATTGCCATCCAAAAACCAATGTGCAAGTGCAGATTAATTCCCATTGCTGCTAACAAACCGACTGTACCAACAAAGAAAAAACCCACAGCATTAGCAGCATTATCCCCGAAAAATATCGCGCTGGAATTCACACCCAAACGCAAATCGTCTTCCCGATCGCTCATCGCATAAACTGTATCAAATCCCATCGTCCAAAACACGACTGCACCCCACAGCAGCCAAGTCGCTAATTCTAATTCGTCAACGGCGGCGCTCCAACTAATTAAAACGGCAAAACCCCACGCAATTGATAACACTAATTGCGGCACTGGAAAGAATCTTTTTGCCAGTGGATAGCAGATAATTACTGGTACGGCCGCGACGCACAGCCAGAAGCTTAAAGGATTGAGATAAAAAGCGAGAATTGCCGCACAAGCAAAGGAAATTAATGCAACTCCTATTCCAGTTTGCACGGTGAGGGCGCGGGATGCTAGCGGGCGCGAGCGCGTTCTTTCTACTTCGGGATCGATATCGCGATCCCACAAGTCGTTGATGACGCATCCCGCCGCACTCGTGGCTAAGGTACCCAACACAATCACGCCCACCAATGCTGTCGGCGGCCTCCCGTCTGCTGCTAAAAAGACGGCCCAGAGGGCTGGAATCATTAAAATGAGCCTTCCTGCTGGCTTGTCCCATCTCAAAAGCCTCACGACGGTTAGCAATGTGGATTCGGGTTGGCGATCGGGCTCTTTAAGCATTTCAATTCTAGATTTGAGATTTTTAACTCTAGATTTTATCAAATTTTAGGCACAATCACTTACTATCTCTGCTCGCGAGCATACTTCTATCGGAATTTAAAACAGGTGAAAGTCTTGCCCAGTCAGCAGTTCCCGATTTTGGCTAATTTAATAGAATGCCTAACTGGATTCGTGAAATAATTATAAATATCTGTCAACCCCGATACTCCAATGGTTAATTCACTTGCTTCTGCGGAGTCAAATCGCATTATTGCTGCTATTGATATGGGTACTAACTCATTTCACATGGTGGTGGCGCGGATCGATCCGAAATTGCCCGCGTTTACGATTATTGCTAGAGAAAAAGATACGGTTCGGTTGGGCGATTGTGAGGTTAAGACAGGGTGCTTGAAGTCCGAGGTTATGGAAAGGGCGATCGCCACTCTGCGCCGTTTTCAAGATATTGCTAAAACTTTCAATGCTGAACAAATTATCGCTGTTGCTACCAGTGCGGTTCGGGAAGCCCCTAACGGGCGAGAGTTCCTCAAACAAATTGCTGAAGAATTAGACCTGAATGTTAGCTTGATTTCCGGTCAGGAAGAAGCACGGAGAATTTATCTCGGCGTTCTTTCGGGTATGGAGTTTAACAATCAGTCGCAGGTAATTATTGATATTGGGGGCGGTTCTACGGAGTTGATTTTAGCAGACAGTTCTGAGGCTCGCTCTCTCACCAGTACAAAAATTGGTGCTGTTCGCTTAACAGGACAATTTGTCAAAACCGACCCGATTAGCAAGGAGGAGTTTGCTTATTTGCAAGCTTATATTCGGATTTCGCTAGAAAGACCGATCGACGAATTGCGCTCTCACTTCACTGCGGGCGAACCCTTGCGCTTGATTGGCACTGCTGGAACCATCGAAACTCTGGCTGCAATTAACGCTCGCGAAAAGTTGGGAACAGTGCCGAGTCCCCTAGCCGGATATCAGTTAAATTTAAAGGATTTGCGCGATTTAGTCAATCGCTTTCGCAAACTTTCTTACTCGGAAAGGCTGGCAATTCCGGGAATGTCGGACAAGCGGGCAGAAATTATTTTAGCAGGTGCCTTGATTTTGCAAGAAGCGATGACACTATTAGGAATGGAATCGCTGACGGTGTGCGATCGCTCTTTACGAGAAGGCGTAATTGTTGACTGGATGCTGAGCCACGGTTTGATTGAAAACCGCTTGCGCTATCAAGGTTCCATCCGCCAGCGCAGCATTCTGCACATGGCTGACAAATATCAAGTCAATTTAGAACAAAGCGAAAGAACCGCAGCATTTGCGCTCAAATTGTTCGACCAAACTCAAGGAATTCTGCACTATTGGGGAACCGAAGAACGGGAGTTGCTGTGGGCAGCCGCGATTCTTCACAACAGTGGTTTGTACGTGAGTCATTCGGCGCACCACAAGCATTCTTACTATTTAATTCGCAATGGTGAGTTATTAGGATACACCGAAACAGAGATAGAAGTAATTGCCAATTTAGCTCGCTATCATCGGAAAAATCCTCCCAAAAAAAAGCATGAAAATTTTCTAATTTTGCCTAAAAAATACCGAGAAGTCGTTAGTAAACTTCATCCTTTTCTACGGTTGGCTGTGGCTTTGGACAGGCGACAAATTGGCGCAATTTCTGATTTTAAATGCGAACACCGCCCGGAAGTTCGAGAGTTTCACTTGCGGCTGCAACCGCTCAATCCCGGGGACGATTGCGCTCTGGAAATGTGGAGTTTGGATTATAAAAAGCCTGTTTTTGAGGCTGAGTACAATCTCAAATTAGTGGCAACTTTAGAGCCGACTCTCGTTCCAGTTTAAAGACGAGGTAGAGCCGGGAAACGATAAACTGTAGGGTGTGCAATGTTAGAGAGAGTCTTCGTGGTGAAGAAGACCCTCCAATGCTTGAAATCTCGAAGCCTACTATCGTTAAATCTTTTTCTTTTAAGGGGCGATCGGTAATAAACCTAGTTTATTGCCGATCGCCAGCCGATAGGATGAGGTAAAGTCGGTCGATCGCACCAATACCCTGCTTGAGGGCAGTGCGTACCTACAAACTAGAAGATTGCAAGCGTTTGATCGACTTATATACATACCAGGCTCGGCATTCACGCCCGACAGGGCTGATTATGTAATGCTTACCCGAAGAGGGTAAAATCATTCAGATCGATCGCACTAGCTTGCACTCCATTTAAAGCAGCCAACAGTTGACCGTTCTGACCAATCCTGATGAAAACTGCATTAGCGTTTTGGGTAATACTAAGTTGAGCAAAAGTTAGACCGCCCCCTAACACCAGCAAATCTTCACCTTTTGTGAAATCAGTAATTTGATCGGGGCCGGAACCTGCTGTTAAAACAAAGCGATCGCGCCCAATACCGCCGCTGAGAATATCATTGCCCAAACCCCCAATCAGACAATCGTCGCCTTTCCCGCCGTAGAGAGTATCGTTGCCCTCATCGCCGCATAGCTTGTCACTACCGCCGTTGCCAAACATCAAATCATTGCCAGCAGCGCCGCACAGGGAATCTGGCTCGCCGTTAAAGTCGATCGCACTGTCTCCTAAAATAGTATCGTCCCCGTCGCCGCCACAAATGCTATCACTGCCGCGATCGCCCAACAGCAGATCGTTGCCAGTACCCCCCACCACAACGTCATTGCCCTTGCCGCCGTAAACCGTATCATTGCCCTTGCCGCCGCTTAGAGTGTCTGCAGCATCTCCCCCGTTCAAGAAGTCGTTGCCCGCACCGCCAAAGAGCAAATCGCGTCCAGTCGAGTCAGGGCTAGACGGGTCAAAACTGCCTCCAAACAAGCAGTCGTTACCCTGAGCCCCAACTAGAGTGTCATTGCCTTTGTCGCCCCAAATCAAGTCATCGTCTTTGCCGCCGATCGCGACATCATCGCCCTTACCCGCAAAAATGAGATCGTCGCCGGCGTGGCCGTTGAGGTAATCATTGCCACGGCCACCAAACAGCAAGTCTCTGTCTGCATTGGGGCCAAGGGAGATATTGCTGGGCCGTCCTCCGTAAATATTGTCGTTGCCTTGTTCGCCCAGCAAAATGTCGTCGCCGTTGAAACCGCTGATAAGGTCGTTGAGATTGCTGCCGGTGAGGAAGTCGCTGCCGTCAGTGCCATTGAAAGTGCGAGCGACTGAATTCGGGCCGGGAATCGAACCGATCGCGGGTAGGGTAATCTGTTCGCAAATGCAATCGGCATCGCCGCCGCGAACGCTGTCAGAGTCAACAGGAGTTCCCGTTTCCGTGGGAGTTTCCGTGGGAGTTTCCGTGGGAGTTTCCGTGGGAGTTTCCGTGGGAGTTTCCGTGGGAGTTTCCGTGGGAGTTTC
>NZ_JAUBRO010000038.1:0-78186 GCF_036701945.1 Microcoleus sp. MON1_C1
CATTACTATTTATAAATTTTATTAAACCTTCTATTTGTCTTTCTTTTTCATTTTGATTGGCTTCCATTTGCTTTCTTTCCTTTCATTTATTATCAAACTTTCCTATTTTACCATAAAAATCCATATTTACATCTCAAATGGAATTGCTATATTCCCTGTTCATCTCAGTGGAAAAGTGTTGATCGTTTTCATCACTTACGAGACATATCTTTTCATAATGAAAATCGCTAGCATCTATATGATCTGACTTTTTACAATTACATTTTTGGCAAGCGACTTCAAGATTGAAATTATCACTTGAACCGCCCATTGCTTTCGGCCATTTATGCTCCACTTGAACTGAGTTGTATGAATCTCCTATATCAAACTCCAGTTCGCCGCCACAGATATAGCAAGCCTTATTATTATTTCTGGCTCTCTTTCTTATTTTATGTTTAGTGCTGTCTGCTACGTCTGCATTTCTCTTATCCAAACACTCACTAATTAAGACAATAATTAGTCCGATATGCTTTTCATGGAAGCGCATATCATCCTTCAGTAAAGCTCTCAAATCTGTTATGAATTTTTCATTTCCTTTATTCTCTTTTTCACACTTTCTTTTAAAATAATCAGCGGTTACTATAAGCCGTCGCACTACATAGTTTATCGTACTATTGTAAACTAAATCTCTCAATTCTCCATCAGCTTGCAGAATATAATCTATTCTTGAAATAAAGGAGTCATTTTTGACATCAGCAGGAAAAATTTTCTTGATAAATTCCCTTAGCTGTTGTCCTGGGTTAATGTTATTTTCATCGACACTTTTTTGCATCGGATAACTCTCTTTGGATTTTATCTCCAACTCAGATGAATAATCGTTGCTTTTAATCGTAATACTTTCCTTTTTTCGCTTTGAGCCTTAGCTCCTATATTTAAATACGCTCTACTACAGATTTATTATAGTAATCAACTATCCCACTTTTTCTGCATTACTACATCGCTTTTTAATATTTCTTAACTATTAGGATGACTCTAGCAGTTCAATTTTCCCTTGTCGAACAGTAGCCCAAAGTGTTTTCAGCATATCCACCTCATAAACTGTGCTTTATGCAATTTGCAGATTTTTGGTAAGTTGTCGCACTGAGCGACTAATTACAACGTAATACTGTTTTAGCCCGATCGCCTGACGGGGAGTGGCTGGCAATTTTTCGCCCAGAAGATGGACAAACTGCGACATTACGCGATCACTGTTTGCACCGCAGCAGTCCTTTATCCGCAGGAAAGGTTTGTAGCGGCGCATTCCAATGCCATTATCACGGTTGGATCTACAATCAAATTTGAACCCCGATTTGCTGCTATCAATTTAACACGAGTTCTGGCTGCTGAGTCTCAAACAAAGGGCGAGTTACCTGACGCACTAGCACTGTTTCTAAACTGCCTTCTACCACATTTTCTGCTTCTATTTCCAACTCGCCCCACAATAGCCGATCGCCTTGATTGGGCATTTTACCTAAATTGTGGATCACGAATCCGGCGATTGTTTGGTAAGCTTGGTTAGTTGGCAGGTTTAATCCGAGTCTTTCGTTAACGGCAGTCACTTCCCATAGGCCAGAAATTAGTGCCGAATGAGCATCTTTTTGAAGGAGAGTTGCCTCGGAAGGTAACAGCAGGGGTTGAGACTTTTTACTGGTAATCCAACCGGTCAGCAGCCGCACGGTACCGTTGAGAATTGCTAACAGCGGCCACAGTAATTTTGAGCAGATTTCGAGGGCCGGCATCAGTAGCAAAGCGGTGCGTTCAGGGGCGTGGTTTGCTAATACTTTGGGAATGAGTTCTCCTAAGACTATTTCTACGTAAGTTACTAAGATGAAAGCTGCGGGAACTGCGATCGAATGAGCCGTCAGCACGGCCGGCAAATGACCGATCGGCAATTTGTCGATCCACGGTTCGATCCAGTGTACAGTCGCTCCCTCACCCAACCAACCCAACAGCAAACTCCCTGCTGTTGTGCCAGTTTGAGTCACAGACAGGTAATGCGGTATGTTGTTCTGAGCTTGGTGGACGAGTTCGGCGGTTTTAGCGGTTGGGCGATCGTCCAAGTGGGCGAGTTGGCGGATTTGATGGCGATCTGCTGATACTAATGCTAGTTCTGCCGCCACAAAAAAGGCGATTAAAAGTGTTAAGCCCAGCAACATTGCTAATCTCAGCATTGTTTGAGCGACTTCTATTTCCAGGCAAGTAAGGTTGTTCAAGATAGATATCTAATATGATAGATGTTTTAGGTTAATTCTTTTATTTTAGCTGGGAATTCAGATAGGTTTATTCCCAGAGATTTCGGATATCCCCACTACCCTTATTCCTAGGTGCGCCTTACCCGTAGAACTTGTAAACTCTTTCTCTTCTCTTCCTTCGCGCCCTTGGCGTCTTCGCGGTTCGTTTTAACTGAGATATTGCACCATTCTCAATTACTTGTTTAGGAACAGGCATCTTGCCTGTTCCACAAGAGATGAATTTTATTGTGGAACAGGCCGGAAAGCCTGTTCTTAACAATGATGCAAGATGTGAGTTAAAAAAAATCTAATTCACAACACCGGAACTCATTGCTGTATCAACTCTCCCTTACTCCCCGGAGCGAGTTAATTTCCGTAAAAGTCTGCACCGGATCGGACTTCAACCCGCCTTGAATGTAATTCAACTTCACTTCTTCTAACAAATCCGACACCAGCGACTGCAATTCCCCGAGAGTTTTCTCATCTTGCAATTCCCGCCGCAAACTTTGATTAAATTCTTGGCTGAAATTATCTAGAATTTTTCGACCTTTATCGTCTTCATAAGTATTAGCTACCACATCCACAGCAGTTTGAGCCAAATAATTCGCTACCTGTTCCGTCATCTCCGTCGGCAAAATGTTAATCGGAGAGAAATTTTGCAGGATTTGATAAAAATCCGACTGTTTGATGGTTGTTTCCAAATTGTGGTGCAGCAATTCTTCCAAATCCGGTTGCACCTGCGGCAAAACTTTGTAAATTGTCAGATCCAAAATCCGCTTGGTAATTTGTTCGATCGTATTTTCCTGATTGACATGAAGGTAGGGCTGCTGCGCCAGCAACATCTGCGCCGCGTCGCCCTGTTTGATCGAATTTTTAGCTTGATTGATAAACCGCACCATCATGTATTCCGAGATCGTATTGGCTAAATAAGCCACCGGTTCGTAGGTAACTTGAGCAACTGCGCGATCGAGATTCACCAAACCCGACTTGTGAAGGCGCACCAATACTGGCAGAATCCGCCACCCCTGCCAAATCGGTATCACCAGAAACACCTCGTACCAGCGCCTGAGCACAAAATCAAACCAAGTTACCCCCGGTTTACGGCGGGTGTGGAACAGACTTTTAATCAAAAATTCCGCCCCAAAAAAACCGATAAAAAACGTATCAATTCGCCAAAACTGGTCAGCGCTTTTCAAATATTCGGGATTAGCTAAACTCGAATCAATGCCTTTTATCGGGTCATAAATTTTAACTAAACCCGGAAAATAGCTCTGATAAACAGGGCGCAACTGAAGGTAATTGAAATGGAAAAGCACCAGCAAGAAATTGACTACCGCTACTAATGCGCTCAGTTTTGCCCAAGAAATTGTTTTTTTGGACGATTTTACATCGGTCTTGTTAACAGTTGTGTGGGAATCTGACATAAAAGTAATCTTCCGAATTTGCTAATTGATAAATCTATCTTGTGGCCGAGGCTAAAAAACTCTTAACCTATTAGAATCCCTGGGACGATAAGTATAAGGAAACCAAAGACCGTGAACTTAAAAACAGTCATATCGCTGCTCAAACAAACTTTTACTGAATGGCAAGAAGATAAAGCGCCAACCTTAGCCGCCGCCCTAGCCTATTACACAGTCTTCTCCCTGGCCCCGCTGCTAATTATCGTAATTGCGATCGTCGGTGTAGTCTTTGGTCCAGAGGCAGCCCAAGGTCAAATCGTCGCCCAACTCCAAAGTTTAATCGGCAAAGATGGCGCCCAAACCGTCCAAGAACTCATCCTCAAAGCCTCCGAACCAAAGTCAGGAATGATTGCTACTTTAGTCGGCATCGCTACACTTTTGTGGGGCGCTTCCAACGTGTTTACTAATCTCAAAGAAGCCCTCAATACTATTTGGAATGTTTCACCCCCTCCCGGACAAGGCATCTGGGGATTCCTGAAAGACCGCGTATTGTCTTTTGCAATGATTTTAGGCATAGGCTTTTTACTGCTAGTATCTTTAGTAATTAGCGCCGTTTTAGCCGCCGTCAGCTATTGGTTGAACAACTGGCTGCAATTACCAGTCGGCATTTGGCAGATTGTGGACTTTGCTATCTCCTTTGGCGTAGTTACGCTGCTTTTTGCCTTAATTTACAAACTTTTGCCCGATGTCCATCTTGCCTGGAATGATGTTTGGATCGGCGCCGCCATCACCTCAGTGTTGTTTACGATCGGCAAATCCCTAATTGGAGTTTACCTCGGAGGTAGCGGTATCGCCTCTACCTACGGTGCTGCGGGGTCGTTCGTGATTATCCTGCTTTGGATTAATTATTCGGCTCAAATTCTGTTCTTAGGTGCCGAGTTTACCCAAGTTTGGGCTAACAGATACGGTTCCCGAATGCAAGGTTCGCGAAACAATATCCCCAACAGCGAAAACGGAGAATCCTCCGCACGCAAACACCGGAAGAAATCTTAACATTACACAAACGGGAAATTTGAGGTTAAACAAGAATTCCTAGTTTGAGATAAGAAGTAAGAAGCAGAACGCAGAAGGAAGAGGGAAAAAGGCAGAAGGCCGAAGGCGGAAAGAAAGAAAAATTTTCAAGGCAATAATTTTGCTTTTTTTTTCTCTGACCCTGTAACATTCTGTCTTCGGGGCCACCTACTTCTGCTTTCTCCAAATCCCTACCAATTTATCCAGATAAGTAAAAATTATACCTTCGACTGACCTCGCATCTCGAACACCAAGCTGAAAGCAGGTTCGAGTTTTACACCGACCAGAATCCGGCAAATTCCCTTCACCCTCATTAATTTCTATTTAGATTATCTAGAGTTTGAGCTGCTGCACGTCTCTGTCAGCAGAAGGAAGTCGTTTGTCAATTTTTCTCTGCAACTTATCCCTTCAGGATGATTTCCCGATCCCGCATTTTCACTTTAATACAAATTAGCTAGAAGATTCCAGTCCCGGCGCAGCAGCCAAAATTGAACTTCAATCTTCTCCTGAAATATTTTAAATTTTTGGTAAACAATCATGATTTCATTAAGTAAAAAACGTATCGCTCTTATATGGGTACACGGTGATCCCTCTGTGGAAATTGGCAAAGAAGAAGCGGGCGGGCAAAATGTTTACGTGCGTCAAGTAGGAGAATCTCTGGCGAAACAGGGGTGGCAAGTTGATATGTTCACCCGCTCATCCGATCGCCAACAAGCAAGAATTGTACAGCACAGTCCGAATTGCCGGACAATTCGGCTAGTAGCAGGGCCACAAGAATTTATTCCCCGCGATGAACTCTACGGATATTTACCAATCTTTGTTCAAGAATTTCAGAAGTTTCAGTTAGAGTCAGGCTTTCAATATCCGTTAGTTCACACAAATTACTGGCTGTCTTCTTGGGTGGGAATGGAGTTGAAAAAATCGCAACCTCTGCTGCAAGTTCACACTTACCATTCTTTGGCAGCAATTAAATACAAGTCGGTTTCGACAATTCCGATGATTGCCAAAACCAGGCTGCAAGTCGAAAAAACACTTTTGGAAACAGCCGATCGCGTAGTGGCTACCAGTCCCCAAGAAAAAGAACACATGAGGTCTCTGGTTTCCTCAAAAGGCAATATTGACATCATTCCCTGCGGTACCGACACTGAACGGTTCGGCTCGATCGCCCGATCGACGGCCCGCCGCTACTTGGGCATAGCCCCCGAAACCAAAGTCGTGTTGTACGTCGGCCGTTTCGACCCCCGCAAAGGCATCGAAACCTTAGTCCGCGCCGTCAGCCGGTCGGCGGTGCCCAAAGCCGATTTAAAACTTATAATTGGCGGCGGTTGGCGTGCGGGGGAAAGCGATGGCAAAGAGCGCGATCGTATCGGCAGCATCGTTGAAGAACTCGGGCTGAGCGACATTACCAGTTTTCCCGGCGCCTTGAACAGAGACATTCTCCCCGCCTACTACGCCGCCGCCGATGTGTGCGTCGTTCCCAGCCACTACGAACCCTTCGGTTTAGTGGCCATTGAAGCGATGGCCTGCGGCACGCCCGTAATCGCCTCCGACGTGGGAGGGCTCAAATATACTGTAGTGCCCGAAGAAACAGGTTTGCTCGCGCCGCCGAAAAATGAAGCTGTCTTTGCGGATGCGATCGATCGCTTGTTACTTGACTCAGTATGGCGCCAGCAACTCGGACACACAGGTCGCCAGCGCGTCGAAACCCATTTCAGTTGGGACGGTATCGCCTCCCAACTGGGTCAACTTTACACTCAACTGCTCGAACAATCGGCTCTTGAGCTTGACCCCGTGAGCGCTTAGTAGTATCACTTAGTATAGTTGAAGCGAGTTTCCCTTGATCCCTGTTTCACTCATCCGTTCTAACTGGGAACCTTCAACTAGAAGTGATATCAGGAGGTACTCTTGTACGCACCAGAACATCTGGGAAGCCATCTACAACCCATTTCAGACATCGAGCTAATTCGCCTGTGGGTGGAGGGCCAATCCCCCCGCAGCAAGCGCTTTAGCTGGCAGGCGGCCCACCGTTTTCGGCTGTTTGTAGAAAAACCGCTGGCAGAAGTGACTCTGACAGATGTCGAGACTTTCGCAGCAGCAATGAGAGCTCGGAAACTTGCAGCGGGTTTCTACAACCAAACCTTGCTAGCGCTGAAATCGCTGTTCGCCTTCGGCCAGCAAACGGGAATCTTGCCCGCAGCTCTCCCTCTGCACGGGTGGCCTGTGCGGCAGCGCAGGCAACTTTCCAAACGCCTTCGTTTTCAACTTTCTTGGGGTTTCTTAATCTGTTTGTGCTTTTTCTTAGGTCGAATGACGCCGAGGCTGCTGTGGGGACAATCGGTCTCGGTAGAAAGCTCGCCCACCCCGAAACGCCTGCTGGAAGTTGCGGTCCTCGATTCACCAGACCAAGGAGAGAATAACATTGAGCTCGATCGGGAACCCGAAACTGCAACCCTCAATTCACCAGAGCCCATACAGGATAACACACTCGATAGCATCGGCCCGGAACGTCGAGTGAAAGCCTTTCTCGACACAATTGCCGCCGCCGAAGGAACCGCTAGCGCCGACGGCTACCGCACCCAGTACACCGGCACGAAATTTGTCAGCTTTCAAGATCATCCTAGGGAAATGAGGTGCGGTCGCCGCTATGGCAAAAAACTCTGTTCCGACGCAGCGGGGCGATATCAGTTTCTCAGCACCACTTGGGACAGATTTGCCAAAAAATTTGGCGTCCGCGATTTCAGCCCAAAAAATCAAGATTTGATGGCTATAGAGTTAATCCGAGAAAAAGGTGCATTAGAAGATATAGAAGCGGGTCGATTGGAGCCAGCAGTGAGAAAACTCGCTTACATCTGGCCTTCTTTTCGCCGTTATGGCGGTTCTGTGGAATCGTCGATGCCCAAACTCGAAGCAATGTACCTGCAAAATTTGGGGATTTACCGGCAAGGATTGGTTGTTAGAAATTAGTCAACAGTCCCAGGACGAGTTTAGATTGGGGTTTGGCAATTTTGGATTAAATTTTGACATCCAAAATTGAAAATGAGGGAGTTATGGGTGATGTCTATTCTGGGGAAATTTTAAAATTAGGCTAATTTTCCATCTTCCATGTGAACAATGCGATCGGCAATATCCAAAATTCGGTTATCGTGGGTTACTAACAAAATAGTACAACCCTGTTCTTTGGCAAGTTGCTGCATCAAATTCACCACTTCGCGACCGGATTTGCTGTCCAGGGCGGCTGTTGGTTCGTCAGCTAAAACAATTTGCGGTTGACTGACCAAAGCGCGGGCGATCGCAACTCTTTGTTTCTGTCCTCCCGACAAATCATCTGGATAATAGTTAATCCGCTGTTCCAGTCCTACTAACTCTAGCATTTTTGCAGAGCGATCGCGCATTTGAGAACGCGACAAATTCCCGTGAACTTCCAAACCCATTTGCACGTTTTGCAGCGCTGTCAAACTGCGGTGCAAGTTGTGCGCCTGAAAAATATAGCCAATTTTGCGTCGCGCCTTTACCAATTGGTCTGCACTCGCTTTGCACATTTCTTGACCGAGAATTTTGAGACTTCCCGATTGACCGGATCTCAGTCCGCCAATCAAAGTTAAAAGCGTGGTTTTTCCCGAACCGGAAGGCCCCATCATCAGCACGATTTCACCTGCATTAATTTCGAGATTAATATCAAAAAGTACCTGTTTTCGCAGTTGACCTTGACCGAAGTAGTGGTCGAGTTGGTGCGCGGAAACTACAGGTGCAGGACTCTGTAATGCGTTGTTTGTTGGGTAGAGAGTAGTAGAGTTCATAACTTTTTGGTTTGAGGTTTTAGATTAAAGAATAAATCGCTTTCGTCGCCGACAATGCAGAAAAAAAACAAGAGAATGATTACAAAAAATATGTCGGTCATCAGGACTTTATACAATCCTCTATCATTTGTAAATTTCTTACTCCCTCCCCTTGATAAGGGGAGGGCTGGGGTGGGGTAAAAAATTTACGACTCATTTATGATTGCTATATACAAAATCTGGCTTTAATACCCCCTTTATTCATTAGTCTGGGGAGGCGGACTTCGTTTGTTTACAAAGGTTTCAACCGCCGAGTCTTATAAACTGATTCATTTTCCCTTAAAACATATCTGCCGGGTCGGCTGCTTGCAGTTTGCGAGTGGCAATTGCTCCCGAAATAGTGCACATAATTACGTTCAAAAGTAATACTATAAATGCTCTAAGCAGCGTCATATAAAGGGGTAAATTTGTAGCTTTGCGAGTTAAAGAGTAGAGTCCGAAAGAGACTCCTACTCCGGGCAAAAAACCGAGGACGGAAAGAATTAGAGCTTCTTCAAAAACGATGCCGAGTAAATAAACATTGCGGTAGCCCATCGCTTTGAAAGTAGCGTATTCTCCCATGTGGTCGCTGACATCGGTTGAGAGAACTTGATAAACAATAATCACACCAACTACAAAACCCATCGCGACGCCTAAATTAAACACAAAGCCGATCGCAGTATTCTTAGCCCAATAGTTTTTCTCAAAATCGATAAATTCTTGTTTGGTTAGTACCTTGACATCCGGCGGTAAGTATGATTTCAAAACTTGTTGGACTTCCACGGGGTCAGCACCCGGTTGCAGTTGAATTAATCCGGCATTAACACTCGCGGCGTTTTGTCTGGGAAACAGGCGCAGATAATTTTGATCGCTAGTCATCAAAATACCGTCGGCGGCAAAAGATGCCCCAACTGTGAATAAACCGCTGACGTTAATCGTGCGTCGCTCGACCTCAGCTTTAACGGCTTTTTCTCGATCGATTTGCGCGATCGTCCCTTGGTAGTCTCCCCTAGAAGCTCGATCGAACAACACGGTATCCGGCAATTTAATCGCGCTCAAATTTTGGTTAACTTCTGGAAGCGCAAACGCAGGGCGATCGGGATTGAAACCCACCACCATCAGCGACGTTTCGCGCCGAGTTTCGGGATTTTTCCAGTTAGCAATTTTCACGTAAAGCGGCTCGGCTGATTTCACGCCGGGTACGTTCATTGCTTGATACAATCTGCGCCTGGGGAAGGAAGACAAATTAATCAAATTTCGCGCTTGGGGGTGAATCAAAACTAAGTCTGTTTGCAAGGCTTGGTGCAGCCGCGTATTGCTGGTGTAAAGCGCATTTTGAAAGCCTAACTGCATGAACATCAAAACGTCAGCAAAGGCAATTCCTGCTACTGCAACGGCCATTCGCCCTTTGTCGTGACTCAGTTGCAGCCATCCGAGGGAAGTTCTGCGTCTTAATTGTTGTAAGGGTTGGATGGGTCCAATCATAGGATTTTAGATTTGAGATTTTGGATTTGGGATTGAAGAGATAGGACTGAGGGTTTACTCTCTTCGTACTGAAAGAATATGTAATTATTGAACCGCGAAGACGCGAAGGACACGAAGGAAGAGAAAAGAAGAAGTAGAGAGTTTTCGAGCGGGAAGGGAGGAACATTTTTTACTTAATCTTTAATTTCCCCGATCGCCACTTTGACTTGCAAATTGGTTAATCCCGCTACTTTCTGGCTGGAAGCTGCATCCAAACGCACTTTTACTTCGACAATTCGACCATCAATATTCGCAGAAGGATCGGTGTTAACAATGTTTTGCCGCTGCACTTGCAAACCAATATGTTCGACAGTTCCCCGCAATTCGCAGGTCAAAGCATCGCTAGTAATTTTGGCGGTTTGTCCGAGGCGTACTTTGTCCACATCGCTTTCGTAGATTTCCGCAACAGCTAGCATCTCGCGAGTTTGTCCGAGTTCGACAATGCCGTCGTTTCCTACCCTTTCCCCCGGATGCGTGTGAATTTTCAGGACTTGGGCGTCTCTGGGAGCACGGATGTAAGCTAGATCCAGATTGGCTTTGGCGCCTTTGGCTGCTGAAGTGGCGGAACTGACTTCGGCGGCGGCTGCTGCTATGTCAACGGGACGCACTTCGGCGATGCGATCGAGATTTGCCACGGCTTCATTAATCTGCTGTTGTCGAGATTCCTGAATTTGGCTGAGTTTGGCTTGGGCTTCGTTAATCTGTTGTTGGCGCGATTGTTGAATTTGGTTGAGTTTGGCTTGGGCTTCGTTAATTTGTTGTTGGCGCGATTGCTGAATTTGATTTAGTTTTGCCTTTCCTTCGTTGAGTTGCTGTTGAGTTGTTTCGGCGGCGAGGCTTTTGCTGTCGCTAGTTGAGGCGGAAATTGCTCCCTGTTCATAGAGTTGGGAGTACCGCCGATCCTCGCTTTGGGCGTTGCGGAGTTCGGCTTGTAGGCGGGCAATTGCGGCTTTTTGGGTTTGAATTTCCCCTTGCTGTTCGGCCCTGATGCGGGCAATTGTGGCTTGTTGCGCTGCTATTTCGGTGCTGCGATCGACTTCTAGGCGCGCAACGATCGCCTGTTGCGCTGCGATCTCGTTGCTGCGATCGGCTAATAAACGGCTAATAGTCGCTTTTTGGGCTTGGATTTCGCCGTTTTTGGCTCCAGCTTTCACTTTTGCTAGATTTGCCTCGGCGACGCGCACTTGTTCTTGAGCTTGGTCGAGGGCGGCTTGCAGGCGATCGCGACTGTCCAAAATTGCGATCGCTTGGCCTGTTTTCACCCTGTCTCCCTCTTTCACCAAAAGTCGATCGATCCGGTTTCCTTCCGCGGCACCGGAGGCGGAGACTTTAATTACTTCTCCTCTGGGTTCGAGTCGTCCCAAGGCTGTAACGGTGGTTAATTGGGATGCTGCGACGGCTGCTGCTGCTACTGCGTTGGGATCGGGTATGCGCGATCGCCAGATCGTGTAGCCTGTGGTTCCCCCTGCAGCCAGGGTTGCTACTGCTGCCACAACTAGGAGTTGTTTAACTAGGGATGGAGTTGAGGATAAGCCGTCGGCTGTTGGTTGGTGTACCATGACACACCTCATCATTTAGGTTGATAAAACTAAACCGTTTAGTTCTAAAATAAATACTAAACCGTTCAGTATAATGATGTCAAGACCCGAAGCAAGAATTACAAAGACAAGCGATGGCCAGGACAAAACCCAGCGAACCAGACAGCGCCGCAGCAAGTGACAAAACCGAGCAAATCCTGCAAGGTGCGATGCAAGAATTTTTAACCCACGGCTACGCGGGGACGAGTATGGACAAGGTAGCGAAGACGGGAGGAGTTTCCAAAGCCACGGTTTACAGCTATTTTGCAGATAAAGAAGGATTATTCGTGGCCTTGGTACAGCGGCTGGCGCGAGAAAAAGTCCATTTTACAGTTCTGGATGAAGAACCGGCCGTAGCGCTGCGATCCGTTGCCACAACTCTATTAGAGCAGGTGACGCAGGAACCTGAATTCCTCAATTTTGTGAGGTTAGTGATTGCGGAGTCGGGGCGTTTTCCCCAGCTAGCGCAGACTTTTGTGAAAAACTTAGCTAAACCGGGTATCGAGCGGCTTACTCAATATTTCGCATCGCATCCAGAGTTAAAATTGCCCGATCCGGAAGCAACGGCGCGGATTTTTATCGGATCGCTGGTATATTTCCAGTTAACGCAGCATATGATGCACGGCAAAGATATTATCCCAATGGAGCGCGATCGACTGATCGACGGTCTGCTGCACTTGATTTTATCCCCGCAGTCCAATTCCTAAGTGCGATCGACAGAATTTAGGAATTTTATTTGAGAACGATCGCAGCCATAAAGAGCGAGATCCCTTTATGGCTGCGATCGCAGGTTTTAGTCAGGTGTTTTTCCTAACCTGTCCCTCAATTCCTGAGCCGATAACTGTGGCAGTTGTTCTACAAACAAGGTCAATTCTGCCACAGGCAATGCCAATAAATTAGTAACGGCTGTAGGCAGAAGATCGCCCACTTCAGGCGATCGCATTTGCAACGCACTTTCAGCTAACAATTTAACCGCTGCTTCCCGCCCAGCTTCATCAACGGTCAGCATCGAGATTGCCAGCAACAGCACTGTAAATTCTGCCGCCGCCAACTTGGATATTGGAGATAGAAAAACAGTCATTTTGGGGCTTAATTCTCCAAATCTAACTCGCAGAAAGTTTTCTAAAATTAAGCGTTGTTGTTCTTGTCTGCCTCGTTCTAGTCCTTGTTCTAGCCCTTGTTCTAGCCCTCGTTCTATTCCTTGTTCTAGTCCTTCTTCTCTAGCTTGTTGCTGTGCTGCTTGTATTTGTTGTTGAAAAAGTGGTGCAATGGCCATAATTAACTCCCGCTCTTCTGGCTCTAATTCTTGTGGCGCATCGGTTACTAAATTTGACTGTAACCGATACAGCAATTCTAGCGCGATAATCCGCAACGGATCGTCGGCAGCTAAAGCGCTTAATTGGGAAATAGCCCTTTGCTGCACTCCCCCTTTGCCCAAAATCCTCAACCACAGAGTTTCTGGAGTTTCTGGCAACTGGTGAATCGCCACAATTGCAGTTCGCAAAGATTCACCCAAAAAATAGATTCCCTGCATCCAATTCTCTGTGTCTGGTATCGCATTAAAGCTATCTACCAATGCTTTCGATGCTGTGGGCCTCAAAATCCACAGTTTGGGTAACTGAGCGTCATCATAGCGAGTATTTTCTCTCCTAAATTTTCGCTCTAACTCACCTCGCACGTCCAATAACTTGCCCAGACAGCTACAAATTTCGCTGACGTTGGCAGGATTGCGAAACGGTTCAAAAATTGCAGTTGTGTTAGCCATTTTTCCCAACAATCCCAGGGTTTCTGAGTATTCGGGAATTGCGGTTCTGGGAGTAAAATAAACATCTATTTCTCGGACTTCGGAAGTCACATCGCGGCCGATATTAACCGTTCCGAGCGGCGACAGCAATTCCTCCAGGTATTCTTTGGCAAAGAGATGGTGAATAAATCGCGTCATAGAAGTTATTTCAAACACTAAATAGATTTTTTAACCGTTTTCTCACCCATTCTACAGGATTTTCCTCCTCTTCTGCTGCATCTACTAATTCCATTTCTCGCAATAATTCCTGTCTTTCGCTTAGTTCTTCTTTGTGTTTGACTATTTCTTTAATAATCTGTTCCGATAAATCAGGTCGTTCAGTTAAAACTTTTTGGAAACCTTCTTTATTGATAGCAAACAAAATTGTTTCTTCCAAAGCTCTCACTGAAGCAGTTCTGGGGATTCCCAACATCAAAGAAAGTTCCCCAAAAAACTGACCCGTACCCAGGTTATTCAGGTGTTTGTCAATAGCTTCTACAAAAACTTCTACTGAACCTGAAAGAATCATGTAAAAAGCATCTCCTGGGTCGTTTTCATGAAACAAATATTCTTGCGGTCGCAGCCGTTTGCGGTATCCAACTTCAATCAATTGCCGCAATTCAAGATCCGTCAGATTTTCAAAGTATTCTACCTCTCGCAGCAAACAGCTAAGGGACGATAGCTTTTTCATTTCGTCTCCAAAAATAGGCATTTTTTGCTTTTTTTCAGAGGAAGTATTCCTGATGTCAATTGCAGTTTCTTTTGGGTTGAGCATTGACAACAGAACTTCGGGATTTTTCAAATAAATTTCTCTATTATTGAAGGGGAAGTCGATTTTATGCTGGCGGAAATTGTATTCAATGGCAAAATTCAAAGAACTTTTAATTACTTCTCTTTCAATCGGCCTATCCGTCCAAACTAAAAGTTCAAATTTAAAACTATCATCACCAAACTCGACAAACAATACTTTCGGATTCGGTTCGTATAAAACTCCCGCTTCCGCGTAAGCAATATTTAACAGAGTTTCTGTCACTAACAGCGGGTTACTATTCTCCGCTACTTCTACGGGAACTCGCAGACAGAGTAGGGAGTTTTCGTAACTCCAGTTAACAATTTTGTTGCTAATCATGTTGCTGTTGGGAACTATGACGCTGGAGTCCTCGGTGGTTTGGAGGATGGTCGATCGAATCGAGATTTTTTTGACGATTCCCATTAATCCTTCTAATTCCACAAAGTCTCCGACTTTCACGGGTCTGTCTAAAAGCAGCGTTAAGCCGCTGACAAAATTAGTTGTTAAATCTTGGATGCCAAAGCCAATTCCAACTCCCAGCCCCCCCGCAACTACTGCAAAAGAAGCGAGGTTAAAGCCGATGCTTTGGATGGCGACTATCACCCCCAAAGCTACTATTAAATACCCAATAATAACTGCGATAGCTTCCCGGTTCCCCTCGTCAATTCCCAGTTTAACAAGCAAGTTTTCCTTAAGAAAGTTCGTAAAAGAGCGTGCTATGACAAGGATAGCCATGAACAATACAATCAGTTCCCCAAGTGACTGCAGCGATACAGGGTTTTCACCTATTTTAAATAGGGTCGCTGTAAAAACTTGGGTAATTTTAAGCAATAATTCTTCGGGTATTGTATTCAAGTTAAATCCAGAAAGTAATGTTTTTTTAAGTTGTTAAGCAGATGAGAGTAAGGAATAAATTTTTTACTTTTTCGTATAAAACCTAATGCAGACAGTCGTTATTACGAAAAATTAATGTGTTTTTACGATCGTAAAAAACTTAATTTCTTACATAAATATGTCGTTATTCAGACTAAGCCGTTATCCGTATTGCCAATTTCTCGGATATTCGGATATATTGTCTTCCCCTGCCTGCGGTTAGTGTGCCACTTTTTCGCACTAGCGGAATCATCTATTATTCAGGCGAACCCTCTACTAACTTTAGTCAACGTTAACACTCTGGGATTTTATCATACTTTTCGCTGATTTGTTGTTGAGGTTCCGTTATAAACTTAAGCAGGAATTATTCAATGACTATTTAAGTGGACAACTCAAATATCCTAGTATTACAATGAGTTTAACTGGTAGGAGAGATATTGCTATCACTGTGCCAGTTGCGTCTCTATTCTGTATATCTAAGAATATCTAAGTGAAAATTTAACGGATATAGCTAAAATTGAGAACGTTCCCATAATACTTGGCATTCTAGCGACATTGCAGACAAATTAAAACTTAATTGCATTTGTCAATCAGTAAAATTACTGAAAATACTGCTTGTTGAGGAGTGGAAAACTTAGATTTAGGGGTGACTGGGCATAAATAGGGCGCGCGCCGTGATTCCTCGATCGCCCAAATCTAAGTTCTCCACCCAAAGCCTGAGTAAATGCTGAGCATAATTGCTGATTGACAAACGCTTCCCTAGCTTATGTTGTCACCAATGTTCTACCAATAGGATTGATTAGGAATAGAATTGATGAGCAATAGAACTGCTTGGCGATACATCCGAAGAATTAACGGAAATATTGTCGCAAGGGATACATATATCGCCGATTGAAAACCGAATGGTCGCCCTACTGAACGTTTTATTAAGTGCCCAAATAGGAGAAAACGAAAACCTTGCGATCGCGCAATAGGAAAGAAGTTCTAGAATTATAGCTGAAATGCACGATTTAACATGAGCAAATTCCCACCAGATAAAAACCCGCCACAGCAAGAGAGCACAACAGCACAGGCATTGCGACAGGCTCACTTCGACGCTTTTTTTGCAGGTGCTAACGCCGGACTGCTGATTTTTGACCAGCAACTCCGCTATGTCCAAATTAACGAAGTTCTGGCCCAGATGAATGGGGTTTGTGTGGCAGACCATATTGGTAGGTCAGTGCGTGAAGTGCTGCCAGAATTAGCTCCGACGGTGGAACCAATGCTGCAAGGCATTCTGGATACGGGCAAGCCAATTCTCGACTATGAATTAGTAGGTGAAACGCCGAAAGAACCGGGTATCCTGCGCTACTGGCAAGCATCTTACTATCCTTTGTTGGATGAAAATGGCATCGTTTTTGGTCTTGGTGGGATTGTAATTGAAATTACCGCTCGCAAGCGGGCAGAACAAAAGCAGGCACGACTGACGGCAATTTTGGAAGCAACTTCCGACTTAGTAGGAGTTGCGGATGCGACGGGGCATAACGTCTACGTCAACAAAGCCGGACAGAAATTGCTGGGGATGTCCCCAGAAGAAGCACGCTCTTCGTTTAGTATAGATTCTGTGTTAGCTCCCTCGGTAAGGGCAAAATTCCACAACGAAGCCTTTCCAACCGCCTTGCGAGATGGTAGGTGGGCTGGTGAAATCCTATTTTTGTCACGCGATGGGCAAGAAGTTCCAGTCTCCCAGGTTTTGATCGTCCACAAAACCGAAGCGGGTGAAGTCGAGTTTATTTCCACTATTGCGCGGGATATTCGCGATCGCCAAAAAGCAGAGGAAGAACGGCAATTGCTCGCTACAACGATCGAGAACAGCCGTGACTTTATTGGCGTCGCCTCAATGGATGGTCGCCCTATACTCGTGAATCAGGCTGGTCTGGATTTGGTGGGACTCAGTAGTTTGGACGAAGCCAGAACCAAACACATTACCGACTTCTTCATGGCAGAAGATTTGGACTTCGTACAGCAGTCTATTATGCCTGCAATAATGCAAGAGGGAAGTTGGCGGAGTGATTTCCGCTTCAGAAATTTCGTGACAGGTCAACCCATCCTGGTAGATTACACCCTATTTCTGATTAAACATCCAGAGACTAATGAACCCGTAGGGATTGCCACTATTACGCGGGATATTCGCGATCGCAAAACCGCAGAAGATGTCCTCAAACAAAGTGAAGAACGATTTCGTTCTTTGATCGAAGCCAGCGCTCAAATTATTTGGATCTGCAATGCCGACGGCGAAATGGCGATCGAGCAACCTACTTGGAGTGCATTTACAGGACAGACATTTGATGATTACAAGGGAAGGGGTGGGAGCAACGCTATCCATCCAGACGATCGCTCGTCTATTACAACTGCCTGGTTAACTGCTGTTGCCAATCGATCGTTCTATGAATCTGAATTCCGTATGCGTCGCTATGACGGGGAATATCGCTACATGAGTTGTCGTGGTGTACCAATTCTGAACGCGGATGGTTCAATTCGGGAATGGGTTGGGGCTAGTACAGATATTACCGATCGCAAACAAGCTGAAGAAGCTCTGCGCCAACAGCAAGCTGCGCTGCGCGATCGCAACGTCTTGCTGAGCTCTATTTTGGAAAGTACGCCAGACATAATTGTTGTTAAAGATCGGGAAGGCCGATATGTTGCCCTTAATTCCGACGTGGCAAAATCCTTTTACGGTAAAACCATTGAGGAGATCCTGGGTAAAGATGATTCGGAACTCCTTCCCCCGGAGGCCGCCGTTGCAATAATGGCAAAAGACCGCGATATCATGGAAGCAGGCACTACTGAAAGCTACGAAGAAGATGTTTCTAATGGTAAGGAGAGCATTTCTTTTTTAACCACAAAAGCCCCTTGGCGGGACGCTCAGGGCAATATTATCGGCCTTATCGCCATAGCACGAAACATTGCCGATCGCAAACAAATGGAAGCAGAGTTGCGCGATCGCAACGCACTGCTAAACTCTATTCTGGAAAATACACCCGACTTCATTCTCGTTAAAGACCGGGAAGGGCGTTATGTTGCCCTTAACTCCAATTTGGCAAACTTCTTTGGCAAGCCAATTAAAGAAGTTATCGGCAAAAATGATTTGGAAATACTGCCGCCTGACATTGGCCGTGAAGTTATGGCAAAAGATCGCCAAATCATGGCAGCCGGAATCATTGACACTTACGAGGAAGATATCTTTTCTCATTCTGAAGCCACTAGAACCTTTTTCACTACCAAGGCTCCTTGGCGGGATAATCAGGGCAATATTTTAGGCATCATCGGCATAACACGAGATATTAGCGATCGCAAAAAAGTCGAGCAAACACTCCGCCAAACCCTAGAAATACTCGACTTAGCCAGCGATAGTATCATTATTCGGGACATGGATGACCGCATCATCTATTGGAACCAAGGTGCAGAAAAGCTCTATGGTTGGACAAAAGCGGAAGTAGTCGGGCAGTACATTCACACATTCTTGGAAACCGTCTTCCCTCAACCATTAGAAACCATATTGGCAGAGTTTTTCCAGCAGGGGAGTTGGGAAGGAGAACTGCACCACACTACCCGCGATGGTCGGCATATTATTGTGGCAAGTCGCTGGACATTACAGCGCGACGGCGAAGGAAAGCCTTGTGCCCAACTCGAAATTAATAATGACATTAGCGATCGCAAACAAGCCGAAGATGCTATCAAACAAAGCGAAGGACGCTATCGTTCGCTAATCGCTGCTACGTCCCAACTTGTCTGGACTGCGGATGCTGAAGGAAGATGCGTGGATCAACCGGGTTGGAGAGCTTACACCGGCCAAACCCAAGCTGAGATGGCTGATGGTTTTGGCTGGTTAGATGCAATTCACCCGGACGATCGCGAACGAACGACTCAGGTGTGGATGGAAGCAGTACACACGAAAACCCTGTATGACGTACAATATCGAATCCGGGGAGCGGATGGGAACTATCGTTATTTTCAACTTAGAGGGGTACCAATTCTAGATGAAGATGGCAGCCTCCTGGAGTGGATTGGCACTTGTAGCGATATCCACGATCGCAAACAAGCGGAAGATGCTTTAAAACAAAGCGAAGAACGCTATCGTTCGCTAATCCTTGCCACATCCCAAATTGCCTGGACAGCGGATGCTGAAGGAAGATCCCCGGATCTACCGAGTTGGAGAGCTTACACGGGACAAACCGAAGCTGAGGTAATTGGTTTGGGCTGGTTAGATGCAATTCACCCGGACGATCGGGAACGAGCGTATCAGGTCTGGATGGAAGCAGCGCAAACGAACAGCCTGTATGACATAGAATATCGAATCCGGGGAGCGGATGGAAACTATCGTTATTTTCAAGCTAGAGGGGTGCCAATTCTCAATGAAGATGGCAGCCTCCGGGAGTGGGTTGGCACTTGCAGCGATATCCACGATCGCAAACAAGCGGAAGATGCGATCAAACAAAGCGAAGAACGCTATCGATCGCTAATCGCTGCTACGTCCCAAATTGTCTGGGTATCGGATGCTGAAGGAAGATGCCCGGATCTACCGAGTATGAGAGCTTACACCGGACAAACCGAAGCTGAGGTGGTTGGTTTTGGCTGGTTAGATGTCATTCACCCAGACGATCGCGAACGAACGAGTCAGGTTTGGATGGAAGCAGCGCAAACGAGAAGCCTGTATGAAATACAGTATCGAATGCGCGCAGCGGATGGAAACTATCGTTATTTTCAAGTTAGAGGGGTACCCATTCTGAATGAAGATGGCAGCGTCCGGGAGTGGGTTGGCACTTGTACCGATATCCACGATCGCAAACAAGCCGAAGATGCTATCAAACAAAGTGAAGAACGCTATCGATCGCTAATAGTTGCCACATCCCAAATTGTCTGGACAGCGGATGCTGAGGGGCAATGCCCCGATCTACCAACTATGAGAGCTTACACCGGACAAAGCGTAGCTGAGGTAATTGGTTTGGGCTGGTTAGATACAATTCACCCGGACGATCGCGAACGAACGAATCAGGTGTGGATGGAAGCAGTGCAAACGAAAACCCTGTATGACATAGAATATCGAATCCGAGGGGCG
Source organism: Microcoleus sp. MON1_C1 (assembly GCF_036701945.1). NCBI lineage: Bacteria > Bacillati > Cyanobacteriota > Cyanophyceae > Oscillatoriales > Microcoleaceae > Microcoleus > Microcoleus sp. MON1_C1. The sequence continues at coordinate 20,181 of NZ_JAUBRO010000038.1, forward strand.
GATGGAAACTATCGCTATTTCCAAGGTAGAGGGGTGCCAATTCTGAATGAAGATGGCAGCATCCGGGAGTGGGTTGGTACTTGTACTGATATCCACGATCGCAAACAAGCCGAAGATGCGATCAAACAAAGCGAAGAACGCTATCGTTCGCTAATAGTTGCCACATCCCAAATTGCCTGGACTGCGGATGCTGAAGGAAGATCCCCAGATCTACCGAGTTGGAGAGCTTACACCGGACAAACTGTAGACGAAGTGGTTGGTTTGGGCTGGTTGGATGCAATTCACCCGGACGATCGCGAACGAACGAATCAGGTGTGGATGGAAGCAGTGCAAACGACAACCCTGTATGACATAGAATATCGAATCCGGGGGGCGGATGGAAACTATCGTTATTTTCAAGTTAGAGGGGTACCAATTCTGGATGAAGAGGGCAGCGTCCGGGAGTGGGTTGGCACTTGCAGCGATATCCACGATCGCAAACAAGCGGAAGATACTATAAAACAAAGCGAAGAACGCTATCGTTCGCTAATCCTTGCCATTTCCCAAATTGTATGGACAACGGATGCTGAAGGAAGATGCCAGGATACACCGAGTATGAGAGCTTATACCGGACAAACCGAAGCAGAGGTGGTTGGTTTTGGCTGGTTAGATACAATCCACTCGGACGATCGCGAACCAACAGTTCAGGTGTGGATGGAAGCAGTGCAAACGAGAAGCCTGTTTGAGATGGAATATCGAATGCGCGGAGCGGATGGAAACTATCGTTATTTCCAAGCTAGAGCGGTGCCAATTCTGAATGAAGATGGCAGCATCCGGGAGTGGGTTGGCACTTGCATCGATATCCACGATCGCAAACAAGCAGAATTCGTAATGGCAAAAGCCAAGGAAGCCGCAGAAGCAGCTAGTCGGGCTAAAAGTGAATTCCTTGCCAACATGAGCCATGAATTGCGGACTCCGCTGAATGGCATTATGGGCTACGCGCAGATTCTTCAGCGTTCCAAAGTCTTGAATCAAGAAGAGCGATCGCGCATTGATGTCATTTATCAGTGCGGTTCCCATTTACTGACCTTAATCAATGATATTCTCGATTTGTCGAAGATTGAAGCACAGAAAGTGGAACTAATGCCCACGGATTTTCATTTCCCGGCGTTCCTGCAAGGTGTAGCAGAAATGTGTCGCATCCGAGCGGAACTTAAGGGAATTCAGTTTCATTTTCCATCAAGCACCGAACTCCCGATCGGTATTCGTGCGGATGAAAAACGCTTGCGACAAGTGTTATTTAATCTTTTGAGCAACGCTATTAAATTTACGGATCAGGGCAGTGTTACTTTTATAGTCAGTTTTGCAACAGAAGGAAAAATTCGCTTTGAAGTACGCGATACAGGTACCGGCATTGCCCAAGAGCAACTCCAAGCTATCTTTCAGCCCTTCGAGCAGGTTGGAGATCGCAAACGGCAGACTGAGGGCACCGGGCTAGGATTGGCAATTAGCCAAAGGATTGTAGAACTAATGGGCAGTACCATTCAGGTTCAAAGTGAGATGAATGTTGGCAGTATTTTCTGGTTTGATGTTAGTCTGCCTCAAGCCGATGAATGGGTGAAAACGTCTCAAATCGACCATCACGGGCAGATTATCGGCATCAAAGACCGCCAACCTAAGATTGTGGTTATTGATGACAAATGGGCTAACCGTTCGGTAATTAACAATTTGCTCAGTCCGATCGGCTTTGAGGTGTTTGAAGCGAACGATGGGCTTGAAGGCTGGGAAAAAATTATAGAGGTGCAGCCAGATTTAATTGTTACCGACCTATTAATGCCAGAACTAGATGGCTTCGAGGTGATTAAGCGGGTTCGAGAATCGGAAAATTTCAAAGACACCGTTATTATTGTCTCTTCTGCCAGCGTATTTGAAACCGATCAATACAGAAGTTTAGAAGCAGGAGGCAACACTTTTATTCCCAAACCTATTCAGGCAACAGAGCTCCTGCAAAAATTGCAACAGTATCTTGATTTGGAATGGATTTACGAAGCCAATGAAGCTCCACTGGCGATCGCCCCAGACACCAACGAGCTAATTGCCCCGCCTGCTACAGAAATGGAAATTCTATATGAGCTGGCTATGAAAGGAAATTTCCTAGAAATAGTTAAGCAGGCGGTATTACTGGAAGAAATAGATCCCAAATACATTCCTTTTGCTAACCGATTAAATCAGATGGCAAAGGACTTTCAAGACGAAGAGATTTTAACGTTTATTCAGTCCTACAAGTAAGGTTTATGAATTTAGACATTCAACCAAATGGTACGATTCTGATAGTTGATGACAATTCAGCTAACTTAGGTGTCTTATCTGATGCCTTAAGCCAAGAAGGATTTGAGGTTCGGGTTGCGAAATCTGGAAAAATGGCACTAGAGCGAGTTAAATATGCTCTACCCGATCTAATCTTACTAGATGTCATGATGCCAGAGATTGATGGATTTGAAACCTGCCGTCGATTACAAGCTAATCCAGAAACTAAACAGATCCCCATTATATTTATGACTGCGCTCTCGGATACGGCTAATAAAGTTGAGGGGTTTAAGCTTGGGGCTGTAGATTATATTACCAAACCCTTCCAACAAGAGGAAGTATTAGCTCGCGTCAAGCTGCATTTAAAGCTTCATGTTCTCGCAGAGAAATTAGAGGAAAAAAATACCTTATTGGAGCAAAAAGTTATAGAAGTCAGCCAAGCCTATGATGATTTACAACAAATGCAACTTAAGTTAATTCAAAGTGAGAAAATGTCCGGATTAGGGCAAATGGCTGCTGGGATTGCTCATGAAATAAACAACCCTATAAATTTCATCTCTGGCAATCTGGGTTATGCCCAAGAGTACGCTCATAACTTACTAAAAATTATACACCTCTATCAAGAAGATTATGTAAATCCCACCCCTCGGATTCAAGCAGCAATGGATGAAATAGAACTAGAATTTGTGGAGGAAGATTTTATAAAAGTTCTTAACTCAATCAACTTAGGAACGCAGCGCATCCAGGAGATTGTCAAGTCTATGCGAATCTTTTCTCGCCTAGATGAGGCAGAGGTGAAAGCTGTAAATATTCACGAAGGAATTGATAGTACACTCACCATCCTGCATCATCGTTTAAAAGCAAAACCCGAGCATCCTGAGATTGAAATAATAAAAAAGTACGGTCAGCTTCCCCCAGTAGAATGCCATGCCGGACAATTAAATCAAGTGTTCATGAATATTATTTCTAATGCCATTGATGCTTTGGATGAATCTAATCAGCAGCGTTCCTTTGCAGAAATCAAACAACACCCGAACCGCATTCAAATTTCTACAAAAGTAATTGACGATAATTGGGTGGCTATTCATATTAGTGACAACGGTCGAGGAGTTGGTGAAACTTTACAACCGAAAATATTTGATCCTTTTTTTACCACCAAACCGATCGGTAAAGGAACTGGGTTGGGGTTATCTATCAGTTACCAAATTATCGTTGAAAAGCATGGGGGCCGATTATACTGCCAGCCGGGATTAGGAAAGGGAATAGAATTCGTCATTGAAATTCCTATTCGCCAGCAAGCTTGTAAAGCTGCTTAGTTTCCCGGTGCAATATCTCTTACGAACTTTGGTTAATTTCTCGCTGACAGCGGGGACGACAAGGTGTTCCTGTGCAAATAAAGCCTGCAGGCATATTTTTAAAGACGCTGCTGCGAGCTCCGATTAAAGCGTTTGCACCGATTTCTACACCAGGGCCAATGAAGCAGTCGGCGGCAATCCAAACACCGTTATTAATGATTACAGGTGCTGTTATTAAGCTAAAGGCTGGGTCTTGAGGGTCATGAGTGCCGGTGCAGAGGTAGCTTTTTTGAGAAATGACGCAGTGTTTGCCGATCGCAATTTGAGCGAGACTGTACAATACAACATCATCTCCGATCCAACTATAGTCTCCGATGGCAATTTTCCAAGGATAGGTAAAACGAGCCGTGGGGCGAATGATCACACCCCGACCTATTTTTGCTCCAAATAACCGCAGCAACCCCCTTCTGATGCGATTAAAAGGGTGTGGAGTGAGAGGAAATGCGATCGCCTGGACGAACCACCAAACCAAAATTAGCCAACTAGGCTTTCCTCGATCGAACTTTGATTGATCGTAGCGGCGCAAATCGACTAAAGATTCGCCTGTCAAAGTATTTGCGTGATTCTCGCTAATTGGACGATCGTTTATTTGAGAATTTGGGAAATTTGCGATCGAATTTTCCGGATCTTGGTTCGGATTTGGTATATAATCGGTCATTGATAGTTAATTTAATGTTTAATTTAAAATCGAGTTTAACCTTAAGGACTGCTGCATGACATTTCTAGTTAGGGACAATTTTGACTCGGAAAACGCCAAGGATATCGCACAATGCGAGAATATAAATCCCAGAATTGGCAAAGTGCGACTTTTACAAACAGCATTGGTACTGCTTAGCAGCTTTTTTATAGCAGAGTTAATCGCCGCACTTAATTCTCATAGTTTGTCCCTATTAGCAGATGCGGGTCACGTCTTTTCAGATGTAGCAGCTTTAGCAATAACTTTGACAGCGACTTGGTACTCCTCAATCAAACGCAAAAGTAAATCCGTAGATTGTACGATCGCACAATCGTCAATCCCTGAACGAGGAGAAATCATTGCGGCTTTAATTAATAGTATCAGTTTAGTGGCGATCGCCCTGTGGATAGCCTCCGAGTCGATCGCCCGTTTGCAGGCCCCAACTCCCGAAGTAGAAGGGCTGCCGATGTTAATTACCGCCGTAGTGGGTTTAAGCATCAACTCGATTAATGCTTGTTGCTTGCATTCCTGCTGTCACGGCGACTTGAATCTCAAAAGCGCGTTTCTGCACGCAGTCGCAGACATTTTTTCGTCGGTTGGAGTAATTTTAGCTGCGATCGCCGTAGCGTGGCTACACTGGAATTGGGCTGACGGCTTGATTAGCTTGCTGGTGTCAGCATCAATTATTTTATTAACTCTACCATTGCTAATCGAAAGCATCCAATTGCTGCTGGGAAAAGTATCAGCAATATCCGCAAGTCAACAGCCTTGCGACTGCGAAAAAGTGAGCGCAGAAAAATTGCTTTTTCCATCCCTAGAAGAACTCATCAAATAACATCTCTTCATCGGTTCTCAACCACAGATACTCTTATGGCAATTTAACTTCTGTCTCCTGACTGATAACTACTGGGGGCGACAAAGTAGGCTGAGATTCTGCCACATTCAACTGACCGCCACAACAACGCAACTCGTAAAGTTTTGCATTAATTTGATACTCATATTGACTCAATAACCTTGCATAAATATAGCCAGCTTTTCCATCCAAAAAGCCTAGCTGAATGAAGTAAAATAAAATAAATCTGAGCATGGGTTTAAAAGGTAGCCACACCCAAACTTTTTTGAGAAATCGTTTCCGCTGTACGGCATCTCCAAATAGGTGAGCGCCAATAGTGCCACTGTCGTCGCGCCCTTCAATAATATTGTAATAAACACGAGCTTCCCAATTAGAATAGCGGTTGTGCCGTTCTATCCAGTGAAATAAATCGCGGTAATCCTCGTGGATCATGTCATTTTTTAAGTAGCCGACTTGACCAGCTAAAATGACGTGCTCGTGAACTTCATTGTCGCCAGTATTGGGGACGGATTCAGTGCCGAGATTTTCGTAACGTCCTTTTTGATGCTTGAACAAACGCAAATTCCAGTCTGGATATCGACCGCCGTAACGCAGCCACTGGCCTAAAAAGAAGACTTTGCGGTTGAGGTAGTAGCCGTCAAAATTGGGGTCTTCGATCGCCTGCGCGATTTCGTCCCAAAGTTCTGGGGGAATGCGCTCGTCGCAATCGACAATTAATACCCATTCGTTGCGAAAGGGCAGATTGTCCAAAGACCAATTTTTCTTTTTCGGCCAGCGGTTGTCGAAGTAGAATTGCACTACTTTTGCGCCGGTGCTGATGGCAATTTCCACCGTGCGATCGCTACTTTGGGAATCAACCATGAAAACTTCATCCGCCCTGGCAATGCTGGCCAGACACGCAGGCAGATTAAGTTCTTCGTCTTTTGCCGGAATGATAACTGAAACCGGAATCTTGGATGAACTAGATGTCATAATCGAGTGCTTGAACCTGAATGCGGTCGAGTTTTGGTAGATGAAGTGCGATCGGCACAGCCGCGCCGACGACTTGAGCAGCGAGGTATATTGCCTATAGCCTAATGCCTGCTGGTCGATTTCGGTGCAAAAATCTGGCCGTGGATGGCTGCGCTCAAATAACCGATTTGACCCCAGGCAAAAACGAAATTTTCAAAGCGCAGCCCTGGATCTCTAATATATTTAAAAGACTTCCAGACACCCCTCAATATTCTTTCACCCCCCCGCCCAAGCTGAGCAATACCGGCTCGATCGGACAATTGTTCGCGATAACACTCGCTGATGCCTTGCCACCACCCGCGCTCTAGAAACCAAGCTTTGTTGAGCCTTTCTGCTGCGACATGGTGAAGCACCAAGGCCTCCGGTAGATAAACTACTTGCCAACCTAACTCTAAAGCTAATTCTGTGGTTCGCAACTCTTCATTTGACAGCAACTTTTTGCCGACTCTACCGAGTTTGACATCGAAGCCGCCAATTTGTTGGAGAAAAGCGCGCCGGATTGAGTAGTTTACTCCCCTAGGAGTCAAACCGGCAGCAGTGACGTACAGGCAAGTATCGCCTAAATCATATGCCCCCAAGTTCTGGGCTAATCCCGGTGACAGCCATTCGGGCGGGCTGACTCCAGAAGGCCAGAGCAAATTGACTTTGCCACCAGCTACGGCGAGTTTTTGATTGCTTTGATAAGCCGCCTGCAGCACCCTGAGCCAATTCGGCTCAGCAATAGCGTCGTCGTCGAGATAAGCTAATATTTCGCTGCGAGCTTGCTTAGCGCCGGTGTTGCGGGCTACTGACAGACCGATTTCGGGCTCCCAGACGTACTTGAGGCGCCGATCGCCCTGTCTTGCTTCTACCACCTCGCGGGTGCGCGAAGTCGAACTTTCGGGGCTTGCATAATCGCTAGAAGCGTTATCCACTACTACTACTTCAAAGTTGTCGGGAAAATCCTGTACCAGCAAGCTGTCGATCGCCCCACCTAAATAGGCGGCGCGATTGTGGGTGCAAATAATCGCTGATATCTGAGGATGATCTGGCATAAATAACAGCTTGGGAAATACGGGGGTTCTCGATCGACTTACTCTGATATTGTCTCATCAATGCTATTATCGCTTAAAAAGCATTTGGTAGTTGGTCGTTTAAATCATAATGGGTAATGGGTAATGGGTAATGGGTAATTGGTAATTGGTAATGGATAATTGTGTTTAATCCTTTGTATGTGACTCCTGACTAATGACTGCTGACTAATGACTAATGAGTAACTCAGAACCTACCACATCTAGACAATTAATCTTAGTAACTGGGCCGGCCCGAAGCGGCAAAAGTGAATGGGCCGAAACTCTGGCGGCGGGTTCGGGAAAACAAATAATCTATGTGGCTACCGGTCGCGTTGATGAAACGGATTTGGAGTGGCTTCGTCGCCTCGATCAGCACCGAAATCGCCGTCCAGTTGATTGGACAACTCTAGAAGTGCCGATCGAATTATCGGCAGTTGTGCGGGCCAGCCAGCCCTCAGATTGCTTGTTGATTGATTCCCTGGGAACTTGGACGGCAAATCTTTTGGAACAAGAAGCTGCTGTTTGGGCGACTACGCAGCAAGATTTGCTAGCCTGTTTGAAGTCGGCGGCGGCTGATGTAATTTTGGTAGGGGAAGAAACCGGATGGGGTGTTGTGCCTGCTTATCCGGCGGGGCGGCTGTTTCGCGATCGCCTCGGCACTCTCGTGCGCCACATCGGGGCGATCGCCGATAATGTTTATCTCGCCACCGGAGGTTACGCCTTGGATCTAAGGGCTCTGGGTACCCCACTGCCGCCCGTAGCGAAAAATTAACAGCCGGAGTCGCGATCGACAAGTGAGAAAACATCTCGGTTTCCCGACGGACAATTTTAACTGAAAATCAGGTAGAATTTTAACTAAGATTGAAAACTCAAGAGTCACATAAATTAGTCAAAAAACATACTCCCTAGGGAGAAAAGCCCAACAATTTGACCTGAGGAATAGCCAAAGTTTGAAAGTATGTAAAAGAAAAAATGTCTCTTAAGAAAGAGTGCTAATTTCCAATTAAAAGTCTAAAATAATCAATTAGTTGAAGGGTTGACTAAAAGTTATGGCATCAGATTGTGAAGTAAGAAAATATATTGCTTACTGGTTTCAGTTAGGCAAAAAAGTATTAATTTACAACGGTTCCGAAGCGCTGCTGCCCAAATCGGTAAATGCGGGCGATCGCTACAGCCAGGAATTTGAAGAGTGCTGGCAAAAAATCATCTCCCGCGACAGCGGAGACTGTTACCTCGAAGGCACAAACGAAACAATTGCCCAACTGCTGACACCAGCTTGGGAAATCAGTGGCTGCGCGCGCTGCGCTATGCCCGTAGTTTTCAAACCAACCGGAATGCCCCCGGAGTTCTGTCCCTGTCACGACTTACCGAACTGGCCCGATACCGAAATGCCCCAACCCCGATCGCCCGTCAGCAGCCAATCGCAATTGTCAGGCATTCGCGATCGACTCAAAAGATCCAGCGGCGAGTAAGTATACAAGAAGGAAGAAGGGTCTTCTTCCTTAAATTGTTACAATATATTTACAATGCTTCACACTAGGTCTGATTTATGAATGTCAAGACAGTATCGCCAGCCTCCCCGCAAACTTATGTAAATTCAGGGACTCAGGCTGTACTCGGCAATCTCAAAGATGCAAATACAATTCCCCTGCAAGCAGTACCAGTATCACTAGAGACCGAGGTCGCAACGGACGATCGGCTCAAATCAGCCAGAGACATAGCTTTCGAGTTGGCCGGAGATGCTGTTCGGTACGATCCAGTGGCGATCGCAGCGCTGTACCGAAATCGACCTCTACAAGTGTGGGGAAGGCTGTCAAGCGTTGTTTGGACATTTTTTAGCTTTGCCTTCAGTGTGTGGTTCGACGGCAAAACAGGTCGTACCGCCACCAACCAAAAGCGTCGCGCCGTCCGACTGCGAGAAATTCTGGCCCAACTCGGCCCAGCTTTCATCAAAATCGGACAAGCACTCTCAACACGGCCCGACTTAGTACCGCCAGTATATTTAGAAGAACTAACAACGCTGCAAGACCAATTGCCAGCATTTCCGAACGAAGTAGCATATCAATTCATCCAAGAAGAATTGGGCGCCCACCCCAAAGACATCTACGCAGAAATCAGCCCCGATCCGATCGCAGCAGCCTCTCTCGGACAAGTCTACAAAGGCAAACTCAAAACCGGAGAAACAGTCGCAATCAAAGTCCAGCGACCGGGTTTAGCCGAAAACATCGGGTTAGATATCTACATCCTGCGGCGTCTTGCAGTTTGGGCACAAAAAAACTTCAAAATAATTCGCAGTGACCTCGCAAGCATTATGGACGAGTTGGGCGAGCGCATTTACGAAGAAATGGACTACACCCACGAAGGACAAAATGCCGAACGGTTTGCCAAACTCTACGGCCACATCAAAGACATTTATGTTCCCAGCATCTACTGGGAATATACCCGCCGCCGAGTCTTAACAATGGAGTGGATCACAGGCGTCAAACTCACTAATTTAGAAGCAGTCAAGGCTCAAGGAATTGACGCTCCTTACTTAATTGAAGTGGGGGTGCAGTGTTCTCTCAGACAACTGCTAGAACACGGTTTCTTTCACGCCGACCCGCACCCCGGCAATCTTTTGGCGACTCTTGACGGTCAGTTGGCTTATCTCGATTTCGGGATGATGAGCGAAGTTAAACCTTATCAGCGATACGGCTTGTTGGAAGCTGTGGTGCATTTGGTGAACCGCGACTTTGAAGGTTTAGCAAAAGATTACGTGAAGTTGGAGTTTTTAACGCCAGACACCGATTTAACGCCAATTATTCCAGCTTTGGCGGGCGTATTTAACAATGCTTTGGGTGCTAGCGTTGCCGAACTCAATTTCAAAAGCATTACTGACGAACTTTCGGCGGTAATGTACGAATATCCTTTCCGGGTTCCAGCTTACTATGCTTTGATTATTCGATCGCTCGTCACCTTAGAAGGCATTGCCATCAACGTTGACCCCGAATTCAAAGTGTTGAGCAAAGCTTATCCTTACGTTGCAAAACGGCTGTTGAGCGACCCCGCACCGGAATTGAGAGCATCCCTGCAAGATTTGCTGTTCAAACAAGGCGAATTCCGCTGGAACCGCTTAGAAAACTTGCTCAATAATGCCCGCGAGAGCGAGGATTACGATATCAGCAAAATCTTGAACCAAGCTTTAGAATATTTATTTTCCGAAAGGGGAGATTTCATTCGCGATCGTATTGTCCTGGAATTAGTCAAGAGTCTCGACACACTTTCCAGCAACGCCTTTGCTAACGCCAAATCTGTAGTCGGCGAATGGTTTGGAGTCAAGGCAAATCAACCTGTGGTTTCACAAACAGAAAAAAACAATCTAGAACACATCAAACGGATTTGGGATATTTTGCAATCAACTCCGGGTTTTGACGGCATGAAAGTATTGCAGCTACTTCCGCAGTTGTTGGTGAAACCAGAAGTGCAGAACATGGGGCAGAAAGTAGTCGGCGGTTTAGCTCAAAGAGCAGTTGCTAGGTTAATTCGCGAATTTTTGCTTTCCTCCGAACCCGCTGCGATTCCCGAGAAGGGAAGCTATCCTAAAACTTCGCCTCAGTTGTCTTTACCTGCTGCAAAGTAGTTTGATTGGGCGTTTTTTTGACCGCACATATTAGCAGATAAACACAGATGAACGCAGATGAACGCAGATGAAATTTTGTCTGCGTTCTTTTAATTAAGCTTGAATCCTTTAGCGGCTAATTGCTGGCGGAGACTCTGAATCATTACGTAATCAAGAGTATTTTCGCCACTATTGGTACTAGATTTCCGCTGTTGTTCAATATATGCTGTACGCTTTTGAGATAAGTCGCGGATCGTCTTTTTAATCGCCTCTCTTTCGGTTTTCTTTCCAGCTACATATGCTCTTTTTTCTGTTAGCGTCATCCCTCGCATGATTTCTGGTAAATTATCATCTGATATTGCCTCTAGTTTAACTGTGCCGTTTTCGAGAGCATCCAGCAAGTCCCAAGAAGCATTATCATAGTATTCAGAAGCTTTGGACGCACTACGCGAAGCAAAATTGGCGCCAGAATTACTATCTTCAACAGCCTGACGTTGTTGTCCTATTCTTCCTTCTCTACCGTAGGGAATGTAGGTTTGATTGAGTTTAGTATTCCAAATAGAAATTTCGTCGTCGTAAGGGGACTTAATTACCACAGTTTGTTGGTTTTGATTAATGTTGAAGCTACTGCCTTTTGCTAACTCTGCTCCTGATGCCCAAAGTTGTCGCTCCTGACTTTCGGCTGAACCACAGTAAATTGTATTAACGAGGGTATCTCCTTTGACAGCGAGATTGACAGATTGATTCCAAACTATTGGGCCTTGATCGAATGGTTCATTACCCGCAATAAAAATCACGCGAAAATCTTCCTGATTTTTACTCCAGTTTAATTCTTGCATTGCCGAACGAATTACCCAGCCAGCATATTCTTGACCGCCGTTGGTTTTGATACTAAATAGCTTTTCGGAAACTAAATCTAATTCAGGAGTAAATCCAGTTAATAATCTGACAAAACCTTCTGAGGAAGGTAAGCTGTCATTACCATAATGGTAAAGGGCAACTTCTAACTCGGGCACTTCGCCATCTTTGGTTACTTTAGTTAAAAAATTAACAATTTGCCAAAGTTGAGTACGAGTCTGGTCAATCAGTCCATCCATGCTATTACTAGAATCTAAAAGGATGGCTATCTGAATTTTTGCTTTGGCGAAAGCTGCTGTGGGAGAACACAAGATAGTTAGGGTTAAAGCTGTAGTGAATAAAATTCTAGTTAGTTTCGGCATGGAATTTTCTGATTTGTTTATAGTCAGGACTGACGCACTCAAGGGGGGTTTTGCAAGGGTTTAAGATTCTTTGCAACACTTGCCAATGACAGAATTAGATTTTCCCAATTATAGTCATTGGAAAATAGATTTGATTGCTGGTGTCAAGTCATTTGTAACAATATTTTACATTGGTGATTAATTCAGTTATCCAAAGTCAGGACACGGCAGTGCCGTTTCCCTACAAGATTTTTTTGGGTAGGGAGACGGCATTGCCGTCTCCGACCTATGAGTGCAACCGGAATTAATATTAAATAAAAGTATCCACAAAGAAAAACCAAGTTGCTTGAATAAACCGGGTTTTTATGTATTCGATCTATCTCACCCCCCTCTGTGATTAATTCAAGCTAGGAATGCAAGTGGAATCACTAATTGTTAGTGGGTTGCTGGGACTTGCAGCCGGATTAATTAACAGGTTGTTGTCATTGGCAGAGGTATTAGCACTTGGAGAAATCCCACTATTAACTGTCATGCCGTTCAAAGGAATAATTGGCTGAGTTTGAGCGCTGGTTAGAGAACCCAACAAGCTATTAGTGTCGTAGATGAGGATGTCATCATCTACGACACTAAAGGTCATCATGCTGGGAATTGCACCGCCATGTAGCAAGATATCGTCGGGGATAGTATAGGCAGAATTTACTGTCAAATTATCTGGATTAGTCGCTGCTGTTGACGGTTGTAAGCTGAGATTTGCGGGCGCGGGAGTCGTGTTATTTGGCTGACTAACAGAAAAAATGGCAAAAAACCCGGTTTTTTTGGTTTGGATGCGTCCAGGACGATAGGATTTAAGGGCGATCGACCTTACAGCCTTAAGGATGTAGCCACGGGAGCGCTGATGACTGACTTTTATGGCAATTTGCGATCGCAGCCAATTAAAGCTGAAGCGCTCAGAAAAGCTCAACTGGCAATGATCCACAAACAAATTTTAGTTAAAAACGGTCAATTGCGGGGAACTCCAGGCGCGATCGACCTTACTCAATCGGCACAAGTACCAAATGCAGATTTCTCACACCCGAAGTTTTGCGCCGGATTCACAATAATTGGCAGTCCTTGGTAAATTAATTGGAGATTTGATATTCACCAGTGGAAAGGTGTAAGGCTAGACGCACCCTACATTGACTGGCGGGATTTTGCAAAAAGTAAATGTATCCCTGACGACTATCTTTTTGTGTCATAAATTTGCTATGAATAGCAAAACTAAACACTAGCGGGGCAAAACCTGTGGGCAAGTTTGATAAAATATTCAGTTCAGAAGACCAATCCGAAGCAAGCTTGACTTTAGAAGAATCCGTAGCAGCGGTAGCACTTGTCGCAGCAGAGGCAAATTCCCCTGACACGGATGCTGATATCTTAGAAAGCATACTTTGGGAATCAGAAATATTTGCTGAATACTCGGAAGATGATATGTCAGCAATGTTTCAAAGACTCGCCGGTATTGTTGCCCAAGACGGTTTAGGAGCATTATTTAATACTGCTTGGGAATCCATGCCAGATGAGTTAGTGTTGGATACTTTTGCAATAACTGCAGCAATGTTTGTCGCAGATGGGGAAATATCCCAGAAGCACGAGGCTTTCCTCCAAGAATTCCAGCAAGCATTAGGTGTGGAAGATGAGGAAGCTGCGGAAATTATTGAGGATGTAATTGCTGCTTACTCGGAAGTAGAGGGCGAAGAGTCTGATTTCGATGCGGCATGGTACGTATCTCCTGAAGGCAATTTTAGCGTTCCCGTTCCAGTTGACGATCAACGAGGCGGTAAAATTGATGACCAAGAAGGCTGTGTCGCATTTTCAGACGACTTTGGCGTTTTGCTGAAAATTGATTATTTCCCTGTTCTTGGTGAAGTAGAAGAAACAATCGAGTCGGTTGGCGAGGAAGGTTATCTCAAGTCTTTTCTCGACAATTTTGTTTCTCAGGCAATTCTTGCTAATGTTCCCAATTCTAAGTTACTCCACGCAGAATATTTAGAAGATGAAGAAGCTTATTTCGTGGTTTTAGATTTGCCTGCCGGTGCAACTCTCAGCGTGCAGAAAAACGAGGGCCCTCTGACTCGGTTGGATGCTTACCGGGGACTTATGGCTTTTATTGCTGACGATTTTTGCTACACGGTAAGCTGTCAGCGAATTTATCAGGAGGGGGATGAATTGGGTTCCCTGGAGTCTGAAGTTGAGGGAATTATGAACAAGATTTTTGAGTTTATTGAGACAATCGAATTCGGGCCGATCGAATAAAGAGGACTTGTTTAGACGGGCTAAAAACCTGGTTTCTTTCTAGATGTCTCGCTCCTCAACCCTATATTTTCAGAGAAACCGGGTTTTTTTGCCAACCATTCTCAGGATATGACATGGTGTCCGGTCGATCGACCAAAATCCAACTGGTGGGTAGTGAAGACTTGAGTTTTCATTACTTGCCCGAGCCTGGTTATTTTACCGCACTGCTAGATATTAGAGATTTTTTACTATAAAAGAGTGCGATCGAGAACAGGGTTTTTTGACCCCTTCTCGATCGCACTTGCAGATAGATTCAGTCAACCACAGTCGAGAGACAGCAGCAATTAGCCGCCATTTTCGACTAATTAGTAGTCTGAGCTTCCACCAATCTTTGCTTGAGTTCTTCCAGAGCACTCGCCCAGCGCGGATCTGGCTGCACCGAGCCGGAATCAGCGCTCGACACCGTTGTTGCTGACTGATTGCGGCGAGACTTGTTGTTGTCACCCCGACGGCGATTGCTTTTGCTGGAACCGCCTCCACCTTGGGTAGGAGGAGCGGAAGCCGAGCGCTGCTGTTGCTGCGGCGCAGGCACAGGCATAGGAACAGACGCCGATGCCGACACCAACTGCGGTGACTGCGGCGACTGCTGCTGATCGTCTTCGCCCTTTTCAGATTTACCCTTAGAACGGGGCAGTGCCTTTTCTATTTTCAGGGGGTTTTCTTTGAACATCAAGCCATTGTATTTCTCAATAACTTGGTCGGCTTGTTCGTCGGTTAGCACCGTCACAAAACCGAAGCCTCTGCATTTACCAGTTTTGCGGTCTGTAATTACCTTTGTGGTAACAGATTCGCCCTCCGGTGCAAAAACTTCTTGCAATTCTTGGCGATCGAGTTCCTTCGGTAGATTGCCAACATAAAGACGAATAGACATGAAAAAGTCCTCCCGACTTGGATTTTAATTAATTTGCTCGAACAGAATTACCTGAAGTCAACTGAATATTGACTTCAGGCAAACACCACATAACCCGATAATTGGCGCATTCCTCCCACCAACCTTGACAGCTCCCCCCACCTTTTAGAACAAAAAGATGATTTACTCTGATAAGGCCGGAACTTAACCGCCGATGCAGAGAGCTTTTAAATCTCAGGTTGTTGTGTAAACTTTTAGTCATCACTCAAATGTTTAGGCTATTGGCTATTCTGTATTACTTGCTTCCGGTTTTGATTCAGAATGTTTATAGCCAGCGCCGTCTCGAAATTTATGTCCAAGGATGTCAATTGCAAGCGATCGGAATGCCAGTATTCAGTTTAATACAGTGATGGATAAAATGGCTAACATTTTTTCAGCCAGTAATCTTACCTCGATCCTAATCTCGCTCCTAATGCTGAGAACTACTCACTTACCCGGTATCCCTTAAATCCGGCCCGGCAGAGTCCGAGCATTCTTTAAAGGTATCACAGCCTTGGTAACAGAGCTAGTTATTTAGGAAGATTTCAGTCTGAATTTAACGCAAACCACATCTGAATCACTTTTGAGAATTCATCCCGCACAGCAAAAATAGCGGTCGAAAAAAAACAGCCGACAAGCGGCTGGCTGTACTTGCTGTGTTGGGATGTTGACAATTTTTACGCAATGCCTTATCGATTTTAGCCAACTGAAGTTATCGCGCTATTTGGTTCAATCCAATTTATGTAAACTAATGTAACAGAGTGCTGGCAAAAAAGCAACTTTTCTTTATGACGGAAGAAGGAAGAAGGAAGAAGACTGTAGTCATTGGTGTCAACTTAACGTCAAACCCTGTCACAGGCTGCTCTTTGACTATTAACCCTAGATCCCCCCTAGCCCCCCTTAAGAAGGGGGGGACAAGAGTCTTATCAAAGTCCCCCTTCTTAAGGGGGATTTAGGGGGATCTAGACTCGGCTACAACCCTGATTTTGACAGGGCTTCAGGCTTAAGTTGACACTAATGGAGTGTAGGGTGCGCCACTAGCACCAAGAACATGGTTAGCGAAGCCCTCGTAGAGTATCGCCCCTCCGCTGTTTAACTCAAAACTAATCCTGGCTGCGCGTTGAGAGCGATTCACACCACAATCGGACAACTATTCCTCACCTTGGGCCTTGGATAATGATGTATGCGCCCCAAAAAGCAGCAGCAAAAGCCAAAATCGCAGACCAAATCGGATGTCCGCTGTCACTAACCCTCCCTCCTTGACTGCGGAGGCTTTCAAGGTCGATCGCCACAGTAGCACCCCGGCGCAGCCAACCAGTCGCCACAACAGATGTTCCGATCAAATCGCTAGGGCGAGTAGTCTCTTTGAACAAAAATGGCCACAAAGAGCCAATGTAGCCAAACCTCGAAACATAGTGCAACCTCACCAACCCTGTCGCCGTTTGCAAAATCAAATCTTGTCCCAGCCAATTACTCAAGCCCGATCGACCCAAAAGTTGGCCTTCCAGCCGCACAGGTTCAGCATCCAACGGCAAACTCTCGGGATTTGACAAAATTTCCGGCAAACTCGGCGAAGCGGTTTCTCGCGGTATAATATCCGGGAAGAAATAATTGATCCGCATCAAAGTACCGATGCTAAATCCGATCGGCAAACAGCCCCAAAGAATCGATCGATCGCCCCAAAGCCAATCCAACTGCCAGATACTCGTCCTCGAAAAAATCCCGCCAATCAGCCAAAGCACCCCGACTATCGCCAAACTCATCGGAATTCCAAAAAACGGCGCACCCTGTAAAAATAGTTTTGAGTCTTTAAATTCGAGTATTGACTTAAACAGAGACAATTTTCCTTTCCTGGGTTGTTCTGGCACTCCCGCGTTTGCCAAATCTAACTCTGTCTCCAGTTGCCAAAATTGAGCATACAGAGCCAACAGCTTCAAACGCTCTCCCAGCAAAGGATGCGCGCTGTTAACCGTCAACCAATTGCGCTCGCGATTGCTGACATCCCACAGCAAAATCTGTTCTAGCGGCGCGTGTAATGCAGCAGAACCAAGGCTTACAGCTTGCCCAACACCTACAGGTAACAATAGATCGAAACTTTCGAGGAAAAAGCTAGTTTGTTTTTGCTGTTCGATATTATCAGCAATGCCGATCGCAATTTTACCCAGTGCCCGCGTCAAACCGTTAGGATTGCCCGTAATTTCAGCAGCAGTGCGATCGCTAAAATACACTCTGCGGCGCGACAGCCACAACATCGGCCAGCGCAACAACTTATAAATCCCATAACTGGTAGCAGAAATTGCAGCGGCCACAAATTTGACAGCAGAACGCAAAAACTCGATCGTCATTAAATCACACAACCGCTCTTGCCAGTGCGCCACCTGCCAATAAATCAAGTAAGGAATCTGAATCACCAGCAGCGCCAGGGACATCGGCGCAAAATCCCAGTGAGAGATATGGCCCAACTCCCGCGCGAAAATAGTAGCAATTTCATCATCCGTCAACTGTTCCAACAGCCCGCGACTCACAGCAATCCGAGCAAAACGGGGCAAACCGCCGTAACTGAAAGCTACAGGAACATTCAGCGGCAAGAGTTTCAGCACCGGCACCGGCATATTTTGCTTGGTACAATAACTTCGCAATACCCGACTAGCTTCCTTGCTGTGCTTCGATAAAACTGACCCGCGCAGGGTTTCGACGCCGCAAAACAGTTTCAGCAGCGCGTCTATCAGCCAGGGAGACGAGGCCAAAAGCAATCCAAAAACCATCTGAACAAACGGAGTTGGATCGCGGTAAAAAAGCTGAATCGGCGCGAAAATAGGCAGCTTAGTGAATATGTAAAGCTGAACCAACAGAGAATTAGTGTTTGTCAGCAGGAATTGCAGGACAAACCGGGCTAGGAAAAATAGGGCGATCGCACTTGCAACGGCTTGCACCCGAAACTCCAGCAACTTCAGCGGTTTGAGGGGGCGCGGGCTTTTCGCGCGGCCTGCTTCGCGCCAAGTGAGTTGGTAAGTATCTGGGCTCGCGACTCCGGGGATATCTGTTGGGGAACCCGAACTATTTTCGCCGTTAATTTCTGTATCGGGTGCGGTTTCGGTCGAGTTTTCCGGTTCAGAAGTCGGGCGTGTGGGGGGTGGAGGTGGCGGGGAAATCGGTTGCGATTTGGCGTTTGCAGGCGCGGCAGTCGGCTCTAAAGGTAAAAATCCTGTTTTTTTCTCTACGGTAGGTCGATCGCCCCCAATCGATTTTTTCGCCGCTTTAGTTCCGGCATCAAAGGCGACAAAGCCTGTTTCGGGGGGAGTTTCTGCGGATTTTGGTTTATTTTCCGGTGGTTTTGGGGGGCGAGGGGGGGTTAATTCTTTTAAAGCGCGATCGGCCCAAGTTTTGACTTGAGAGTTGGGACTTTTGGCGAGGGAAGAGCACAGGGCGATCGCCTCTTTCACGTTACCGGTTGCTTTGTATGCAGCCACCAAACCCATCTGCGCGCGGATTCCCGACGGTTGATTAGCTGCGGTTTGGGTAACGGATTCTAAAAGGGCGATCGCGGTGGGGTAATCCTGCTGTTTCAAAGCTGCTAGCCCAGCCTCTAGAGACTGTTTTGCAGATGAATCCGCCGGATTTGGATTAGTGGAAGGTGCCATGACTGTGCTTTCGCTAGCGTCCTTTCTAAGATAGCTTGGCTGGTCGATCGATAGCTGTTCTAACACAGCTCTATTTCTCTGTCACCAATTGTTGCAACCTTTGGCGCAAGGTACTTAAATAATTTCACTAAAATTATTTGTTTCTCAGATATTGCACGATCGCCACGATCCGGCAGGGGTTTAAACCCCTGCTTCAAAGCTAAAGTCCTGGCTATGAAGACGGAAGAATTATGCTAAATCCGGGTTAAATACTACCTCGATCTCTTAGTCTCAAGCAAGAGAAACTAAAGTTTGTGGAGACGAGATTTCAATCGCCGATTCAATCTAATTTTTGCTTATAATTAAATTACACCTCACCCGCACACTTATGCCAATTGACGACGAAGATTTTGAAAGCGAATCAATCGGGGACGATCGCAAACTCCAACTCTTCACCGACAGACACGAATTTACCCGCCGATTTGCATTTTATTTAAACGAAGACCCGCCTCCGGAACAAATTTTGTATTTTTTCGGGGATGGAGGTAACGGCAAGTCATTGCTGCTAAAACACTTGGAGTTTCACTGCAGCAAAAGATTTGCACCGGATGTGTGGCAACAATGGCGCGCACTCCCTGAATCGCAAGCCGCCGAAGTTGCTAATTTCGTCCGCTATGCAGCAGCTAAAACCTACAAACCTATCCCCGCAGTCAGACACGATTTCGGATTGATACCGCTTAAAGAAGATAAACCGCAAGATAGATTTTACGGATTGCTGATGCTGCGCCGAAATCTGGCAGCAGAAACTAAGAAATATAAATTTAAATTTCCAAATTATGACTTTGCTTGCTTTTGGTATTTGCTGAACAAAGGCGAATCACAGGCAACTCTCAACCAACTTTTCCCCGATGATGTGGCGGAAGTGGTGGTACCTATAGTTGAAACTTTTGCAGATTTTCCGGTGGTGGCGCAAGCGGTGGCGGTACTCAAAGGGATAGATAAATTCGGCGGGATTAAGCGGGCGATGAAATTAATTCAAAATCGCTTGGGCGTCAGCGATGAAAAGGCGGAGGAAATTCGTCGTCTAGATATTGATACTGAGTTAACCGACTGTTTGGCGAAATTGTTTGCTGGGGATTTGAATGCGGCAATGGCTGGCAAAAATAAACCCGATCGCCTCGTGATGCTGTTCGATACTCACGAGAAAATGTGGGATGAAAAACGCAATTCTCAAGGCGCCACTTTTTGGTATCAAGATGAGTGGTTTCGGCGGTTGTTGAGGGCATTAGATTACAAATTGGGGATTGTGGTTGCTGTGGCGGGGCGAGAGTGTCCGGTGACGCAATTGCGGTGGCCGAATGCGTCGAAGTTTCCGATTCCCGCAGATTATATAGATGCACAATTGGTGTGGCATTTGTCGCCGGATGATGCGAGGGATTACTTGCACAAAGTGAAGATTGACAAGACAGATTTGGCAGATGCTGCAATCAAATATGCCAGCGTCAATCCCGACGATCCTTGGGAAAATTTGCAGGTACATCCGTTTTATTTGGGTTTGTGCGCGGATGCGGTGCTGGCGGAAAGAAAGCGGGGAATGGAGTTGCTGTCGTCGGATTTTGCGCGGATTCCGAAGTTGGAAAACAAGACTGCGGAATTAACAGATCGGTTGCTGAGTTATGTCGATCGAGAAGTGCGATCGGCCGTGCATTCGCTGAGTGCTTGCCGCGCTTTTGATGAAGATTTGTACGTGAAATTGGGAGTGGGTTGTCACTTCCAAGCAAGCAGTGCAAATTTTGAGATTTTGACGGGTTTTTCCTTTGTGTGGAAATCGCAGAAGCAGGGGGATAACTGGTATCGGATTCACGATTTATTGCGGCGTTTGGATGCCGATCGGGACGATCCGAAAACTCGCAAAGCTCATGAAATTTTAGAGCGGCATTACCGAGAAGTGGGGAATGTGGCGGAGGCAATTTTTCATGCTAATCGCTTGGATTGGCAGCGGGGTGTGGAAGAATGGAAAGAGGTGTTTGATGAAGCTTTGAGAAAGAGTCGCTATAAAGAATGCGAGGCGCTGCTGGAAGTTAGAGATGAGTTGGGGATTAAAAGTGATTATTGGCTTGGTAGAGTTTCGCGTTCGGAGGGAGATTACTATGCTCAGTTTGCTCGATATGTAGAGGCCAAACAAGAATATTTAGAGGCAGTTGCAGCCTGTAATTCTGCTTTACTTATTGCACCGGATGATATCAATGCTCTCAACAACAAAGGGAATGCGCTAACAAGTCTGGGTGAATTACAAGCAAAGCTAAGTGAATTTGAGGTGGCAAAACAGTATTACTTTGAGGCGATCGCAGCCTTGAATTCTGCTTTACTTATTGCACCGGATTTTATCATGGCTCTCAAAAACAAAGGGATTGCGCTGCAAAGTCTGGGTTATTTGCAAGCAAAGGTAGGTGAATTTGAGGCAGCAAAACATTCTTACTTTATGGCGATTGCAGCCTGTAATTCTGCTTTACTTATTGCACCGGATGATATTTGTGCTCTCAACAACAAAGGGAATGCGCTAACAAGTCTGGGTTATTTGCAAGCAAAGCTAAGTGAATTTGAGGTGGCAAAACAGTCTTACTTTGAGGCGATCGCAGCCTGTAATTCTGCTTTACTGATTGCACCGGATTATATCAATGCTCTAAAAAATAAAGGGATTGTGCTAACAAATCTGGGTTATTTGCAAGCAAAGCTAAGTGAATTTGAGGCGGCAAAACAGTCTTACTTTGAGGCGATCGCCGCCTGTAATTCTGCTTTACTGATTGCACCGGATTATATCAATGCTCTTAACAACAAAGGGAATGCGCTGCGAAGTCTGGGTTATTTGCAAGCAAAGCTAAGTGAATTTGAGGCGGCAAAACAGTCTTACTTTGAGGCGATCGCAGCCTATAATTCTGCTTTACATATCGCACCGGATTATGTTTTTCCTCTCAAGAATAAAGGAATTGCGCTGCGATCTCTGGGTGATTTGCAAGCAAAGCTAAGTGAATTTGAGGCGGCAAAACAGTCTTACTTTGAGGCGATCGCCGCCTATAATTCTGCTTTACTTATTGCACCGGATTATATTTCGGCTCTCAAAAATAAAGGGATTGCGCTGCGATCTCTGGGTGATTTGCAAGAAAAATTATCTGAGAGACAGGAAGCTCTCAAGAATTGGCAAAAGGCGCTGGAAATGTTCGATCGCTCTTTAGCCATTGCTCCTAATCGCGATCGGATTCGCAATAGGCGCGATTCGCTGCAACAATTTCTCGATAATTTGGGTGAGCATACCGTCAGCAGTTAGCTCGATCGAAATGAGTAAAGACGCGGCATTCATTCCCTGCCTTAAACCGAAAGCCCGCCAGGGTATGAATTCCCTGGCTAATAGCAAAAGTCCTCTAAAGAGGACTAATGAATTCTTCAGTCCTCTTCAGAGGACTTTAGCTTTGAGGCAGGGGTTTCAACCCCTGCCGGACTGCCGGACTCAGGGACAGAGCGTTAAAAGCCCGCCCTCGAATTTAGCTATTTAACCTTGCAGCTTACCGCCCAGATTTTCTCGGCGATGTACCATCAGACCGCTTCCGACGGATCAGCACGCTCATCACCTGCTTCGGATTAGCCGCACGCTGTACGGGACTCCAATCGCCCACTTCTGCAAATCCCAGCCGGTACAAAGTGAGTATGGTTTCCCGGACACCTTTGGGCGAACCGACAACCGTTAACAGCACCACTTCCTGTTCGCATACTGCTGCTGAGTCGTCATTTGGGCGCTCAGATTTGTTGTCGTCAGGCACGAATTCCTGTGACATAATATGTTCTCCTGGTTTTGGGTTTTCTAGAAAAACCCAAAAACCCAGCCGCCCCGCATTTCAACACATAGCAGGGCGGCTACAGAGAATGTTAAGATACTCCGTTAGCCTCCAGACTGCTAGTCCCAGTTTGGCGGTTATGCTGTCCATTGCTGCTACCAACAGCTTTGGGCAGTGCAACTAGATTTTTGGGCGACGCGGGCTGCCTCCTCTACAAGCAAGCAACCTCTCACTTCAAAGCGTAGCCGCAGAGGGGGCCAGCCGTCAACCGATTTTAGATTTTAGATTTTGGATCTTAGATTTTGGATTTACTCGTTACCAGCCTCAGCGGCTGGAAACCAGTTAGTTGGGCCGAAATGCTAAATTAAAAGTAATGTTGCTTTAGTACAACCATGTCCAAACGACTCACCATTGCCCAAGCACAGCAGCAGCTTCCAAACCTACCCCAAGAACTTATCAATGAGCCTATCATCATCACTCAAGATGGCGTTCCCGTTATGGCTGCAATAAGCTACACGCATTTGACTGAACTGTTAGAAACCTTAGATATTCTCACCGATACAGAATTCGTTACCAAATTGCGCCAAAGCATCACCCAAGCCAGCCAAGGCGAAACTATTTCCTGGGAAAATGCCAAAGCAAAATTGGGACTATGAATCACGAATAAAATGCGATCGAATATGAGATCCAGCTTACGTCACTGGCACTGGAAATGTTGGAGGCAGTCAAAGATCGACGAGAACAGGAAAAATTGCGCGATCGCATCGATCAACTAAAAGTTGAACCACAAAAGCAAGGCAAAGCCCTTGTAGATAACCTATCAGGATTTCGCAGCATCCGAGCTGTTGGACAGCGCTATCGTATAGTTTATCAAGTCGAACAAGATCGAGTTCTAGTTGTTGTCGTGGGACTAGGGAGACGTAAAGATGGTGACAAAAAAGACATTTACACCATCTTAGAAAAACTGTTAGAGCCGTGATTGGAACTTCTTATATCCGGCGTATTTAAGCCGAATAAATATCATTTGTAGGGACACAACAGTGTTGTGTCCTTTGCCTGCGGTAATCTCACTCCTCGCTAACAGCCAAACCAGAAACCACAGGGGCGATCGCATTTAACTTCAAAACAGGGTGTTCCCCTTCCACCTGTCGGCAATTCCACTCATTTCTAAACAGCAAAACCGGCCTTCCCCAAGTATCTTTCACCGTCACCGTATTAAACAGCCGCCCAACTTTTTCCAGCGCCTCCCAACCGCCGTCAACCCAGCGAGCTACACTGTAAGGCAACATATCGATCGTCGTTTCCACATTATATTCCGACTGCATTCTGAACTGCACAACTTCAAATTGCAACTGTCCGACAGCCGCCAAAATTGGCTCGCGTTTCGCCTCATCAACCGAGTACATAATTTGCACTGCGCCTTCTTCCTGCAACTCAGAAACGCCTTTGCGGAACTGCTTAAACTTAGAAGGATTGGGATTTCTCAAAAAAGCAAAAAGTTCGGGAGAAAAACAGGGAATCCCTTCATATTCCAGTTTTTGACCGGTGTAAATAGTATCGCCGATCGCAAATACTCCCGGATTGTTCAAACCGATCACGTCGCCCGGATACGCAACCTCGATCGACTCCCGATCCTGAGCAAATAACTTTTGAGGCCTTGACAAACGCACCGTTTTACCGCTGCGAGCGTGAGTCACGTTCATGTCCTTTTCAAATTTGCCCGTACAAACCCGAATAAACGCCACCCGATCGCGGTGTCTCGGGTCCATATTCGCTTGCAATTTGAACACAAACCCGGTAAAATCTTCATAAGTTGGCGGCAAATCTCCGGCGGTGCTCTTGCGGGCGATCGGCTTCATAGCGTAATCTAAAAACGCATCTAAAAACAGTTCGACCCCAAAATTGCTCATAGCGCTGCCAAAGAAAACAGGCGTCATTTTTCCAGCCCGAACGGAGTCTAAATCGAGTTCAGTTCCTAACTCATCCAGCAGTTCTAACTCTTCTTTGAGCTGATAGTAAAGGTCTTGTTCCAACAAATCTTCAATGCGCGGATCGCCCAATTCGATGACGGTATCAACAGCAGCGCGAGAACCGTGTTGAGTCCGCTCGAATAAGTGAATTTTGCGCCCTCTGCGATCGAAAACACCTTTAAAGCGATCGCCCGTACCTATCGGCCAATTTACCGGATAAGTCTGCAACCCCAATTCCTTCTCAATTTCGTCCAACAAATCCAAAGGTTCTCTGCTAGGGCGATCGAGCTTATTAAAGAAAGTAAAAATAGGCAAACTTCGCAGCTTACAAACTTCAAATAACTTCCGAGTTTGCGGTTCCAAACCCTTAGCAGCATCCTCAAGCATCACCGCATTGTCAGCGGCCGCCAGAGTTCGATAAGTATCTTCGCTAAAATCTTGGTGTCCCGGAGTATCGAGCAGATTAATGTGATATTTTTTATACTCAAACTGCAAAACAGTAGAAGTAATAGAAATTCCCCGCTGCTGTTCCATCGCCATCCAGTCAGATGTAGCGTGTCGCTGAGCCCGCCGCGCTTTCACAGAACCTGCTTCGTGAATTGCACCTCCGTACAGCAGCAGCTTTTCTGTCAAAGTAGTTTTACCCGCGTCGGGGTGCGAGATAATAGCAAAGTTGCGCCGGCGCTCAACAGCAGTTAGCAGTTCAGTTTCGAGTTCAGTGGTCATTACAATTAGGTAGGGGAATCATCACCCGATCGCCATTATAGCCTGTGCTACAGTTGCTATTAAAGGTAAAATTATCAGTAAAGTCAAGGAAGAAAAGTAATATGTACGACTCCGACAAGCGGAAGCTGCTATCACTGGTGTGCCACGGGGCGATTTTTTTCAGTACGTTACTGTTCTCGATCGGAGCTCCGATCGCTGTATTGTTAGTATCAGATGACCCCGTTGTCAAAGAAAATGCCACAGAAGCCATCAATTTTCACCTTAATGTATGGCTGTACAGCACCGTGATTGTGGTGTTAACTGTCCTCACTTTCGGTCTTGCTGGCATTATCCTAGTGCCCCTAGGTTATCTGCTGCACTGGGGACTGACAATAATGGCTATCCTCCACGTTTTGCAAGATCCTAACCAACCTTACCGCTACCCTTTTATTTTCCGCATAGTTTAGACAGCAAATCGCGCTTCACCATCGATTTCAACAACCCGATTTCTTTAAGAAGAAAGCGGGTTTTTAATTGTTTTCTAACCCACATTCGTTACCCCCAACTGGCAAATACACTGCTTAAGTGACAAAGAGGGTTGATTATACCCTTTATCAGAAAGATGAGGTACGATAGGGCATAGGGCATAGGGCATAGGGCATAGGGCACTTTTTTGAGAACCGCTGTATCGGAGACAAGATTTAGTAACAAAAATTAAAATTTTGTCTAACTAAGCATCATTCAGTTGGGGATTCATGAAAATTGAACTAACATCATGAGATCAATCTTCTTAATCCATAAAGCTTCAAAAATTCGAGCAAAATAAACTATTAATTCTAGCTGTTAAGCTAATCCGCCTTTAAATTGTAGGGTCAAATAAACTTTTACTATTGTGTGGTTGCCAGGAAAGCCCGCCTTCAACACACAATTTAAATGCACAACAGCTTATCTTCGGCATTAAAAATGGTGCAACATCTCTGTTTAAACTTACATCTTGCACCATTGTCAAGAACAGGCATCTTGCCTGTTCCACAATAAAATTCATCTCTTGTGGAACAGGCAAGATGCCTGTTCCTAAACAAGTAATTGAAAATGGTGCAACATCTCAGTTTAAATGAATGTGGGTAGCTCGGTAAGTGATGCCGAACCCTCATCTGCCTAAAGTCGCAATGCTGTCTTCGCCCTATTGCAGGGCTGTTGCTGAGGCTAAGTTGATCTTCAGTTGATGCCGTTTCCCCAACTATGCTACCGCCTTTGGGTTATTTCGCAGAGTTAGGGGTGAGGCTCGATCGCTCCGAACCATCGTTTTTGCTTTAGCTGTGCTATTTTTGCATCGGGCGATCGTTTTATTGAAATTGTCCACCAATTCTATCTCCACCAGGAGTCTTAAAACTTAATACAATATTTTTCCAATAAAAATCCCGCTCTTGTGGAACGGGAAAGCCATCAGGGTGCATCTATATATATGTCAGTATAACTCATAGGGGGTATAACCCCTCGTAGCTTTATCGAATCTTTACAATCACAAAATTTTTGTAAAGATTGAGGTTTTTATTTGACTGAGCAGCCGTTTTATGAAGTTAAAATGGAAAATGCTGACATTTATAAAATCAAGTCAGTTTCCTCTGAATAATCAAAACTTTAAGCTCCTTTACCATGCTTCGGCCAATGGTGGAGCAAATACCATAAGATGGCTACATTTGTGATAAATACCGCTACCTTAAGTACCGTGACCCCCTGAACTAATTCATATATTTCAGGGGGTATACTGATGCTTACCAGCACTAAAACTAAGATTGTTGCCCAGTCTTTTTCGTACCACAAACCAACGGCTTCAACAGCCGTTAAAGTTGCATAAAGTGCTGCGGCAAGTCCGCCAAAAAATAATTTGTGAGGGTTGAGAATTAGAAGTTTTTCTAAGATAAATTCAATAATTTTTAGTTTAGTTTCTAACAAATAAGATTGCGAAATTTTTTCTAAGACTTGATGATTTTTTAATGCAAAAAGCAAAGCAATCGAAGTTACTGCCAAGAGGGAAGCCACAAATGTTTTGTAAAGGACAATTGCGATTAAAGCAGGAGCGTGATGTTTCTTCACCTTAATTCTCGAAATATCAATAATGTGCGATCGCCTGGTTAACCTGTTTGGGATTGAAAACTAAAAATTCAGTAGAGTGCGTCAGCAGTTAGCTAATCAAGTAGAGACAAAATAACGCGCTGCTGACGCACCTTACTAAGTTTGAGGATAACGTTCTGCTAAGAAAGAGATAGCAGCAGCCCGATCGCCCAAATCGCCATCCAACCTCGCCGCCAACAAATCATCCAACATTCGTTTAAACCCAGGCCCCGGCTTATAACCCAAAGCCTTCAAATCGTTGCCATTCAAAGGCGGCTCAACATTCGCCCATTTGGTGAGATATTCCCAGATTTGGCGGCGTGCACTTCGCGGACTTTGTAGGGAGATAGCAATTAACACCGGCAACTCATAATTCCTCAACAGCAGCACCAATTGACTGGGCAACTCGCACTTAGGCAAATTCTCTGCTAACTCGTTCTTTCCGGCTTCCAACACTTCCAACCGCTTAATGCTGTCAGCAGGTAACTGAAGATTTGCAGCCACCTTGCCGCGATATTCCGGCGCTAAATAAGCTATCAAAACTTCCAGCCGCATCTGCCAATCGGGAATATTGATAATAGGGAATGGGGAATTGGGCGTCGGGAATTGGGCATCGGGAATTGGGAATTGGGAATTGGGAATTGGGAATTGGGAATTGGGGATAGTTTGTTCCTTCTTCCCTCTTCCTTCTTCCTTTTCCCCTCTTCCCTTCTCCTTCTTCCTTCTATCCTTTACATCCTTTACATCCTTTACATCCGTTACATCCGTTACATAATCCGTTGCCGAACCTTCCTTCCTTCTTCCATTCAAACACCGATCGAGCAAACGCAGTTGCCGCCACAACTGCCGATCCAACTCCAAACTAGGATGAATGCAGCGCAAAGCCTGCAAATCTCCCAGCATTTGCAAAGCAACTTTCCAGTAGGGGGCTTGCAAAATGTATTTCAATTCGCTTTTGAGCCGAGTTTCCAAAGCCGGAGCTCGGCCGTTTTCCCCCTGAATTCGGTAATAAATCCCGCTGGCCAAAGCGTTGCGGATGTATCCTTCCGTCTGCGGCTCAATTTCAAACCCCAACCGCACCGCAAACCGCACAGCGCGATAAATTCGCGTCGGATCTTCGATAAAACTATTGGCGTGCAAAACTCGAATTTGCTTCGATTCCAAGTCCAGCAAACCGCAAAAAAAATCTAACAATTCGCCACTGCGAGGAACACCCAACCGCACAGCCAGCGCATTAATTGTAAAATCCCTGCGGTACAAATCTTGGCGAATCGAACTCGCTTCAACTTCAGGATTTGCAGCCGGATAAGGATAAAATTCAGTACGAGCAGTCGCGATATCCACCCACAGCGAGCCGAAAGCAGAGTCTTTGGGCCACAAAAGCGCGGCGGTTTGAAATTGACCGTGAACGTCCAAACGCGATTCGGGGTAAAGTTTTTGCAGCGAGGAAGCTAACTCGACACCAGCACCGGAATCGTCGGAACCGCACTTTCCATCCACAACCAAATCGATATCTGTTAGCGCCAGTGTATCATCCGTGGCTAAGAGTAAATCCCGGACTGCTCCACCCACAATATAAAGTTGCCAGCCGCGATTTTGGCCAATATTGGCGGCGATCGACAATAATTGCCATAATTCGGGACTGATGCGCGATCGCAACAACTGCTCAACCGATTCGGGCACGGCACAATAAGAGAATTCTGCATTACTTCCCCTGTCTCGCGCTTTTTGCTGGTGCAATTCCCGCAACACGTCAGTCCGGGTAACAATTCCTACCAGTTGACCGTTTTCCAATACTGGCAAGCGGCCGATATCGTATGTCACCATTAAAGATTCAATTTCCGGCAGCAAGGTATCTGGGGCGATCGTTTTTAGCTGCGGAGTCATGTAACCCTTGACGGGGGCGTGACTGAAACCGTGGTGCAGGGCAATGTCAATGTCGCGGCGCGAGATAATGCCGGCGAGTCGATCGCCCGCATCGACCACAGAAAGCCCGGAATGTCCGTAACGTAGGAGGATACGGTGAGCTTCCCCTACCGATGTTTCCGGGCGAATACTCCGCACTGGAGACGACATTAATTCGCGGGCTGTGGGAGGGTGGGGAATTTGAGTTTTGAGTTCGTCAGCTAACTGATTTAAAGTCAGCAGGGGGTCAACATCGCGGGTGGCGAGGGAAGCGGCGCGGGCGTGGCCTCCGCCGCCGAGGGGTTTGAACAATTCGCTAAGGTTTGTTCCTTCGATGCGCGATCGACCGATAATAGTTAATCGATTGGAAACTGGCGATTCGGGAGCGATGTTGCGGTTGTTTTCGTTTTCGCCAAATTTATAAACATTGCCTAACAGCAGAGCATCAGTTTCAGTTAAATCGAGCAAGCGAGAAGCCAGGGAAGAAAGCCCCGGAACGTAAGCTTCAGTAGATAGCAGCACCCAGGCTATGCTGTAACCGTGCAAAGTTTCCGATCGCAAATTATTCAGCGCTTCTCTCAGCAAATCTTGCAATTGAGGAGACAAACCGGGTTCTACATATTCAGCGATTACCCCCAAACTCGCTCCCTGTTCCATCAACCAGGCCAAAGCTATTGCATCTCGCGCAGTTGCGCCCTCAAAGGTGAGGGAACCTGTATCGACGTGGATGCCGAGGGCCATTACTGTTGCTTCCGAAGGCAGAAGGCGGAATGGTGTGTCGCTGTTTTCTGCTTGATTTTTGAGCTTTTCGACAATTAATGTCGTGCTGGCTCCGACTGCTTCGATCTGCGTAACAGTAGCGGGAATGTCTAAATCGGCCTGTAGGTGATGGTCGAAAACAGCAATTTCGCTCAGGTGTGGCAAATCCAGCCACTCGGCGGCTTTTCCCAAACGATCGCGCCCTGAGGCATCAACTATACTAATCGATCGAATTTGTTGCGGATTGACCGATCGGCGTTCAATCAGTGGGTACTCGTCGCGGTGTAGCGCCAAAAAATCCCGCACTGTCGGATGACACCCGCCCGTCAATACGATCCTGCTACCGGGGCGCAGCACGCAAAGTCCCACCGCCGCCCCCAAGGCGTCAAAATCTGCTGTTGTGTGGCACAAAACTAAGTCCATAGCCGAAAATCCCGCATCTCTAACTCAAACAGTAGCAATTTCTCGCCCTCGGAAACCGGATGTGTTGATCGGGCTTTAACTTAACCTTTCCAGTTTTCTGTCGTGTAGCGAACAATGATAAAATTGATCGAAATCTCAAGAGCCGCTGACGCCTGTTCGCGCAACGCCCGAATTTGCACGGGTTCTTTCGTATCAATCAACCGACAATCTCTCGATCGACAATCGGGAAACTGTCAAAAACTAGAATTTGGAAGATTTTTTTCGGTTCTGGGAAACTATTTCGGATCAACGCACGGTTATATCGAAAGGAGAAAAGATGTTATCAATTCTGTTTCAAGTGGTTTTACTGGGTCTGGTACTGCTGTCTTTTGTGATGGTCGTTGGCGTGCCAGTTGCTTATGCCTCTCCCCAAAACTGGAATCAGTCTAAATCCCTGATTTATGTCGGATCGGCTCTCTGGTTTTTGCTGGTTATTGCAGTGGGTGTATTGAACTTTTTAGTCGTTTAATTTCACCCAAGTCTATCGAATAAAGAAGGTAAAAGATAGAAGGATGAAGGCATTCACCAGCGATTGAAAGGCATTCGGCAGAAGCTAGGAATTTTCCAGACCGCGCGATCCTGTATGTTTTTGCACTTGAGATTCAGATGAGATGCTGCTGCTTTCTGACTTTTGCCTTCTCACAAACAAAAATCTAAAATCTAAAACCTAAAATCTAAAGTAGAGCACTATGACTGTTTTCGAGGGAACTTTTACTCACACCGAATCTTTGCGATTTGCTATTGTCATCGGTCGTTTTAACGATTTGGTGGTTAACAAACTTTTAGAGGGATGTCAAGATTGTTTGAAACGCCACGGGGTTGATGTTAATCCTCATGGCTCTCAGGTGGACTTTTTTTGGGTTCCGGGAAGTTTTGAGATTCCTTTGGTGGCGCGCCAAGCTGCTCTTTCTCACCGCTACGATGCGGTAATTTGTCTGGGTGCGGTAATTCGGGGCCAAACTCCTCATTTCGATTTTGTGGCTGGTGAGGTTGCTAAGGGAATTGCTGCTGCTGCTTTTCAGACAGGGGTGCCGGTGATTTTTGGGGTGGTGACGACTGACACGATGCAGCAAGCTTTGGAAAGGGCTGGAATTAAAAGCAATTTGGGCTGGAATTATGCGATGAGTGCTTTGGAAATGGGCACTTTGATGCGCCAAGTTAAGGGTTTGGGAACACACTCTTACGGTAAATTAGCTAGCGGATCTGCTGCTCAAGTGCTTTCGGGCGAAGCCAATCTGGCGATCGCCCCGGATGTATCGTCGGATCAAATCCCCTCGTAAGTTTGGCTAGCAGTATTTTTTAGCTAAAAAGCATCAAGATTTGCATCAGGAAAAATCTTAAGACTCTTGTGGGGTGGTGATTATGCCCGCCCCCAAGGTAAAAGTCCCACTGGTCGCAGCCGATAGACAAATTAGACCAATATCTTGCCAATTGGCAAGGAGTGTGATATCATAAAATGTTCTTAGAAATAGCGCAACACTAACTATTACTGCATGGCAACGAAGCCAACGATCGCATTTACTCACCTCGGCTGCGAAAAAAATCGCATCGATACCGAACACATGATTGGCTTGCTGGCTCAAGCGGGCTATCAAGTGGATTCTAATGAAGAATTAGCTGATTATGTTGTAGTCAATACTTGTAGTTTTATCCAAGCTGCGCGAGAAGAGTCAGTCCGCACCTTGGTAGAATTGGCAGAAGCTAATAAAAAAGTAGTCATCACCGGCTGCATGGCACAGCATTTTCAGCAGGAATTGCTGGACGAATTGCCCGAAGCAGTCGCAATTGTCGGCACTGGGGACTATCACAAAATAGTCAATGTTATGCAGCAGGTGGAAAAGGGCGATCGAGTTTCCCTCGTCTCCTCAGAACCTACTTACATCGCTGACGAAACTACTCCCCGCTACCGCACGACATCGGAAGGTGTCGCTTATCTGCGAATAGCAGAAGGCTGCGACTACCGCTGTGCATTTTGCATTATCCCGCACTTGCGCGGAAATCAACGATCGCGGACGATCGAATCTATCGTCGCCGAAGCTAAGCAATTAGCCTCCGAAGGGGTAAAGGAAATTATCTTAATTTCTCAAATTACCACCAACTACGGCAAAGATATTTATGGCGAACCGAAACTAGCCGAACTGCTTCGGGCTTTGGGTGAAGTAGATGTACCTTGGATTCGGATGCACTACGCCTATCCTACAGGTTTGACTCCCCAAGTTGTCGAGGCAATCCGCGAAACGCCCAACGTTTTGCCGTATTTGGATTTACCCCTGCAACACTCGCACCCGGAAATTCTGCGGGCGATGAATCGACCTTTTCAAGCCGGGATCAATGATGCTATAGTCGATCGGCTCAAAGCAGCACTTCCCGGCGCTGTGATGCGGACAACTTTTATTGTCGGCTTCCCCGGCGAAACCGACGAACACGCAGCACACTTGCTGGAATTTGTCAAGCGCCATGAATTCGATCACGTAGGAGTTTTTGTATTTTCGCCAGAAGAAGGAACCCCAGCCTTCAGCTTGCCCCAGCAAATACCTGCAGAAATAATGGAAATGCGGCGAAATTCGGTAATGGCGGCACAACAACCTATATCATTGAAGAAGAATCAAGAGTCTGTCGGTCAGGTAGTTGATGTCCTGATAGAACAAGAACAACCAGAGACAGGCGAGTTGATTGGTAGATCCGCTCGGTTTTCCCCAGAAGTAGATGGACTCGTCTATGTCACAGGAGAAGCGCGGCTGGGTTCAATCGTATCTGTGAAAATTACTGGTGCAGATGTCTACGACCTCTACGGTCAAGTGTAAGTATTGCTGGAACTGTCGCGATCGGCGGTGCGGCGAACAAAAACCGGACACGAGCCAAAAATGATTAGCGGATTGTGCAACAAAAGTAACGGTTAGTACACAATTGTGCAAAGATATGTAGCAAAGGGGTTCTAAACTTTTTTAGCCCCTATCTGGCAATCGACCCTCCCCGTCGGGGTGCGGTAATCTCTACAGAACATCGGAAAATTTTAACGAATTTAATGTTTTGTTTCTGAATGTAAAGAGTTATGATGATAACAAGCCAGAAATAAGCGGGGATAATTTGAGATTGCTTCGCCGTCCGCCCTACACCACAACGGTATCCCGAAAGAGTGTTGAGATGGATAGGCGGTAACGGTCGCCCCATCCCCCGCTCAATCCCGCAGGCGACGGATTGCGGGATAGCGCCTGAACCAAACAACCTGTTACTACTATGTAGTGAAGTGGGGCTGGTCATGATCCTCACTATAAAATGCCTGAGAGGGAAAGCTTGCAAGTACCTCAAAGGAAGTCCAATGTCCTGTTTTAAGAATGTTGGAAGCCTATAACCCGACCCCTGGCGGTTGGTATCGGCGATGTCACAAAATCAAAGACGGCTGTCGAATTGGTAAATTTAGTCACCATCGACGGAGCTGCCCTATACTCGATTGCTATTTAAGAAGGTGCGCGCAGGCGCAGCACCATAAAGAACTCTTATGAGTTCCTGCCCTAGAGCAGAAATCCGCATCCGAGTTGGGCAACTTAGAAGGCTAAGACTCGTTATTAGGAGCATTAATGAATTTATTGTTTGAAGGCTTAGGTCTTTCGGAAGAACTCGTTCTCCATCTGGAAACACTAGGCTTTACAGAACCTACTCCCA
This sequence comes from Microcoleus sp. MON1_C1, assembly GCF_036701945.1. Taxonomy (NCBI): domain Bacteria; kingdom Bacillati; phylum Cyanobacteriota; class Cyanophyceae; order Oscillatoriales; family Microcoleaceae; genus Microcoleus; species Microcoleus sp. MON1_C1. Next base: position 54,457 of record NZ_JAUBRO010000038.1, read on the forward strand.
TCCAAGTACAAGCAATTCCGCACTTGCTAGCAGGTCGCGACGTTGTAGGTCAAGCCCAAACAGGGACAGGCAAAACGGCAGCATTCTCGTTGCCCATCTTGGAGCGGATTGATTTAGATGTAACTGCGGTGCAAGCACTGGTGCTGACGCCGACTCGCGAATTGGCGATGCAAGTAACTGAAGCCATCCGTGATTTGAGCGGCATCAGCAGCGACGGCCCGGTAAAAGTGGGTCGCTCTCTGCAAGTTCTGACAGTGTACGGCGGTCAATCGATCGATCGTCAAATGCAGCGTTTGAAGCGCGGCGTGCACGTCGTCGTCGGTACACCCGGACGCATATTGGATATGCTCAGCCGTGGCAGCCTGAAACTAGACAAGGTAAAGTGGCTGGTTTTGGATGAAGCTGACGAAATGCTGAGCATGGGCTTTATCCAAGATGTGGAAAAAATCTTGGATGCTGCACCAAAAGAACGTCAAACGGCATTTTTCTCGGCGACGATGGAAGCTTCCATTCGGAAACTGGTGGCGCGGCATTTGCGTAACCCAGTCAACGTCACCGTAGAACAGCCAAAAGCAACGCCAAAGCGCATCAGCCAAGGCGTGTACATGATTCCCCGTGGCTGGTCGAAGGCAAGAGCCCTACAGCCAATTTTAGAAATGGAAGACCCGGAATCTGCACTGATTTTTGTGCGGACTCGGCAGTCGGCGGCAGAACTCACCAGCCAACTGCAAGCAGCCGGTCACAGCGTTGATGAGTATCACGGTAATTTGAATCAGGCACAGCGGGAACGCTTGCTGCATCGGTTCCGCCAATGTCAGGTGCGCTGGGTAGTGGCGACTGATATTGCGGCGCGGGGTTTGGACGTGGATCACTTGACTCACGTGATTAACTACGATTTGCCCGACAGTGTGGAAAGCTACGTTCACCGGATCGGACGCACGGGCCGGGCGGGTCGCGAAGGAACGGCAATTACGCTGATTCAACCGGTCGATCGCCGCAAACTGCGCTTGATTGAACGCCACGTTCGATCGAGCTTGACGGTGCGAAACATTCCGACACGGGCGCAAATTGAAGCTCGTCAGTTGGAAAAGATGCAGGGTAAAGTTCGCGAAGCTTTGGCTGGCGAACGGATGGCATCTTTCTTGCCTCTGGTGTCTCAGTTATCCGAGGAGTACGACTCCCACGCGATCGCCGCTGCTGCTTTGCAAATGGCTTTCGATCAAAGCCGTCCTGCTTGGATGGGCGCGGATTACGCTCAACAAGAAGATCCCCCGATTGGTGGAGAAAACAGCGTCAAGCCAATCTTGATCAAGAAGCGGGCTAAGACTGGTGCACCGAGTAATTCTGTACCAGCGCCGACTTTTTCTGGAGCACCGAGTGCTCCTGTTCCCCAGAACAGCTAATTGGTAAAGTGCACAATGTGCACCTGATTTAGAACTTTTGTAGAGATGCGATCAATCGCACCTCTACTTTTTTTTATGGGTGTGAGCCCAAATCCGAGATCGCTCGGCGCTTGAAACCGCGAACAAACTTTCGTCCACTCCTAGCGGACTGAGAATTGGAGAAGTAAAGATGCAAGGAAAGCGATCGGACAATTGCTGTAACTAATTCTACGCTGAGTACGTTAATTGAAGAATTGGGTACTGAGTGTCAAAATGTGATTACTTTAATCGCTCAGCTTCAGTTACCTGATTTGAGCGATCGACAAAAAGCTGAAATTCTAGCAGAGTTCCTTCCTCTCTGCAATCCATCTCAACGTTCACTGCGGAGAGGACTTTCAGACGCTAGTTGCTGAGGAAATGACAAAATTGTCGGATGAGGATGAAGAGGATTAAGGAGACGCGGGCGATCGCACATGAGGAAAAAGACCTCCAGTCAACTCACAGAAAGGCTAAAAAACCTCATAAATAAGAAATAAAGTCCTTACTACAAACTTGTGAACCCGGACTTTTGCACTGTGGTTTAATATTTCAGTTGATCTGCGTGCTCACAATAATTTTTTGCACGCGATCGCCCTTAGTTTCCAAAATCAAATTAGAAGCCTTTTGGTCATTGCTGTAAGTCAAGCGAGTCACTCCACCCTGCACTGATTGCGACCCGTAACCGTAAGTTTTAACGACTTTTTGGATGTTATCTCCTAGCTTCACACCATCAATTGTCAGAAACTTGGGATTGGTAGTAGAAACTAAATAAACTTTGCCATCCCATGCTGCTACCGTCAATCCTGAGTAGGTTAGCGTGCGAATCTTGCCACCGGTGCCATGCCCAGCAGGTTTAGTTTCGTCGCGCTGCGGTTTTCCCAACTTACGTTTTGCCTCTTCTACAGGCATCCCCAACCGAACGCCGCCAACCCCCAGGCGCGAATAGTTCAGCGCCGCCGGCTTTTGTGTTGCGCTGAGCATTCTTTCTAGAGTCGCAACAGTTTGATTCATAGCAGGAACAGGACGAACTAAAGCAGCAAATCCTAAGCTCGAAATGGCGAGATTCATCATGATGCCAGCGACGGCTGTGGTCACAAACATTTTTACCATTTTTTTTATAGCTTTATTTGGCAATTTATTCGCGCGATCGCCCGCTATATCCGGATTGATACTAATAGGACTTACACAAACACTCCTGGACGCACTGCGCTGCTCTGAAACCGGATTTTTTTTACCAAAACTACACAAAGAAACTCGGTTTTTATCCTAAATCTTAGGTTTAACAGTGAGGTATTCAGCAAGAAACCGGGTTTCTAGCGCAACCTAGGTAAGTCCTGACTAATATTTTTTAAGCTTTGAAAACCGCCAATTTCGGGCGAACCGAATTTGCTCCCGCCCAAGCTTGCGTCCGCCTACTGGGACTAAAAGAAAGAATAAAGGAGGTAAATCAACGGAAATTGCTGTGATATCCTAACAAAAGCCATATCTCGATAAAATTAGCAATTTAGATGACCGCAACAGATTCTACTAAACACCAAAAATCCAAAGCCCTCAAACCGGGTAGCCGCCGCCCCGCTAAAGAACTTTGCAGCGAGTGCGGTTTGTGCGATACATATTACATCCATTATGTCAAGGAATCTTGTGCTTTCTTAACACAGCACATCGCGGAATTAGAAGAAGAGATTCACGGGCGATCGCGCAATCTCGACAATCCCGACGATTGGTATTTCGGAGTCAGTCAAAATATGATGGCTGCTCGGAAAAAAGAGCCGATCGAGGGCGCTCAGTGGACGGGAATCGTCAGCACAATTGCGATTGAAATGCTCGAAAAAGGAATTGTAGAAGGCGTTGTTTGCGTACAAAATACTAAGGAAGACCGCTTTCAGCCGATGCCGATTATTGCTAGAAATCGCGCAGAAATTTTGGCAGCAAAAGTCAACAAACCAACTCTCTCTCCCAATCTTTCAGTATTAGAACAAATCGAACAATCTGGGATGAAGCGACTGTTAGTAATTGGCGTCGGCTGTCAAATTCAAGCCTTGCGAACAGTCGAGAAAAAACTCGGTTTAGAAAAGCTCTACGTTTTGGGAACTCCCTGTGTCGATAATGTCAGCCGTGCGGGCTTGCAGAAATTCCTAGACACGACTAGCCGCTCTCCAGAAACAGTGGTTTCTTACGAGTTTATGCAAGACTTTAACGTTCACTTCAAACACGAAGATGGTTCGGAAGAAAAAGTGCCGTTTTTTGGCTTGAATACTAAGGAGTTGAAAGATGTTTTTGCTCCTTCTTGTTTGAGCTGTTTTGATTATGTCAATTCTTTAGCTGATTTAGTTGTGGGCTACATGGGCGCACCCTTTGGCTGGCAGTGGATTGTAGTGCGAAATGACACCGGGCAAGAGATGTTAGACTTGGTAACGGAGCAGTTAAATACTCAGCCCGTAATGTCTAAGGGAAACCGAAAAGAAGCGGTTCAGCAAAGCATTCCAGCTTATGAAAAAGGGGTGACTTTGCCAATGTGGGCGGCGAAGTTAATGGGAGTTTTTATTGAGAGAATTGGGCCGAAGGGTTTGGAATATGCTCGGTTTTCGATTGACTCTCATTTCACTCGGAATTATCTGTACGTGAAGCGCAATTACCCGGAGAAATTAGAGGCTCATGTGCCGGAATATGCTAAGCGGATTGTGGCGCAGTATAAGTTACCAGATGTGTAAACTTGTAGGGTGCGTCAGTCAGGAGTTGTTTGATTATTGAAAAAATAACGCTAACTGATGCACCCTGCTACTCAAGGATAGCAAAAGATAGAAAACAAATGCTATTGGGAAAAATTGAATTATGGAATCGCAGAACGTTACCTAGACTGGCTATCCTTAGTACGATCTTAATTAGTCTGATTAGTGGGATATGGTTGAGTATGATTGCAATGCCAGGGAAAAGCTACAGCGGGACAATTCCCCCTTTAACAGCACAGGAAATCTCGCTCCGAGATGCTTTACAGCGCGATGTGGAAAAGCTCTCTGGTGAAATCGGAGAGCGCAACTTTATACACTATCAAAAACTTGGAGAAGCCGCTGACTTTCTCGAAGCATCTTTTCAAGCTGCTGGCTATAAAGTTGAACGACAAGGATATAAAATTGATGATAAATTTTATTATAACATAGAAGTGGAGATTCCAGGGGGAAAAAAGGCAGATGAAATAGTTGTAATTGGGGCACATTATGATTCTGTGGTCGGGAGTCCAGGGGCCAATGATAACGCAACTGGGGCGGCGGGAGTGCTGGCTTTAGCGAGAATGTTTGCAGGTAAAAAGCCGGAAAAAACTGTGCGTTTTGTTGAGTTTGTGAATGAGGAACCGCCTTTTTTCTGGACGGCTGATATGGGGAGTTTGGTTTATGCGAAAAGATGCAGAGAGCGTAATGAAAAAATTGTTTCGATGCTCAGTTTAGAAACAATTGGTTATTACTCAGATGCCAAAAACAGTCAGAAATATCTAGCACCATTAAACCTTTTTTATCCTACATCGGGAAATTTTATCGGATTTATTGGCAATACATCCTCAAGTAAACTGGTTAGAGAGGCGATCGCATCTTTCCGCCGCCATGCTGAATTTCCCTCGGAAGGTGCAGCAATTCCGGGTGGCATTCCTGGTGTGGGTTGGTCAGATCAATGGTCTTTTTGGCAACATGGTTATCCAGGGCTGATGGTGACAGATACTGCTCCCTATCGCTATCCTTACTATCACACGGCGCAAGATACACCCGATAAGGTTGACTGGGAACGGACGGCGAAGGTGATAGCTGGATTGGAGAAAGTTGTGGCAGATTTGGTGGGAGTTGATATTAATTAGTTGAGTGGGTGCGGAGCGTGTAAATATCTTCGCTGGGAACAGAATATTATGCAAAAGGACGCACCTACAAATTAGTATAAGTTGCGTGAGTAAGGTGATTAAGAGAGTTTGTAATAGATGTTTGGCAGGGACACGGCAATACCGTGTCTTTGTTGTATAAAGTTGGGAAAAGTAGAGGTACGAGATTATGAGACTCACAGTTGCACACAAACACATGAATTTACAAAAATTGATCGCACTTACTTGTTGTGCGATCCTAGCATTATCGGGAAATGGACTGTCTGCCAAGGCCGCAGAAACGCAACCGGGAAACAGTAGACGAACATTTGCCGATTGGTGTCGCCAAAAAGCTTCCTTGAGTCCTGAAGCTAAACATACTGTTGAGGTGCTGTTGCAGAAAGCTGAGACTACTGAGTGCGATGCGGCTAATCAGAAACTTTCGATTCTCACCGAACTCGCTCTCCACGACAATGAAATCAGCGACATCAAACCTTTGCAATCCTTGACTAACCTAACTACGCTCGAGCTCCAGAACAATCAAATCAGCGACATCAAACCGCTAGAATCCTTGACTAGCCTGACTTTGCTCGACCTCGACAACAATCTTCTGGGCGACATCAAACCCTTACAATCTTTGACTAACCTGTTTGAACTCGACCTCAGCGACAATAAAATCAGCGACATTAAACCGCTCGAATCCTTGACTAACCTGACTGTGCTCGACCTCACCAACAATAAAATCAGCGACATTAAACCGCTCGAATCCTTGACTAAACTGACTTTGCTCTTGCTCGGCAACAATAAAATCAGCGACATTAAACCGCTCGAATCCTTGACTAACCTGAAAGAGCTCTGGCTCTACACCAATAAAATCAGCGACATTAAACCGCTAGAATCCTTGACTAACCTGACTTTGCTCGTCCTCTCAACAAATCTTCTGGGCGACATTAAACCGCTAGAATCCTTGACTAACCTGACTGGGCTCGACCTCGACACCAATAAAATCAGCGACATCAAACCGCTAGAATCCTTGACTAACCTGACTTTGCTCTCCCTCAATAACAATCAAATCAGCGACATCCAACCCTTAGAATCTTTGAGTAACCTGGCAACTCTCTCCCTCAATAACAATCAAATCAACGGCATCAAACCGCTCGCATCTTTGACTAAACTGGCTAACCTCGACCTCAGCGGAAATCCGATCGCTCCCAAAACTTGCCCGCTCAAGCCAGAGTCTATCTGTAATTGGGAACCCTGAAATTAAATGCTCAAACTTTACTGTTGGGGAAATTAGAGGTACAAGATTATGACACTCATAGTGGCACACAAACACATGAAGTTACCAAAGTCGATCGCACTTACTTGTTGTCTGCTTCTAGCATTATCTGGAAATGGACTGTCTGCCAAGGCCGCAGAAACGCGATCGGGAAACATGAGACGAACATTTGCCGATTGGTGTCGCCAAAAAGCTGATTTGAGTCCTGAAGCTAAACATACTGTTGAGGTTCTGTTGCAGCAAGCAGGGACTACTGAGTGCGATGCGGCTAATCAGAAACTTTCCAGTCTCACGAATCTCTGGTTCGCCTACAATCAAATCAGCGATATCAAACCCCTAGCATCCTTGACTAACCTGACTTCGCTCGGGCTCAACGACAATCACATCAGCGACATCAAACCGCTAGCATCCTTGACTAACCTAAGAGCGCTCAGGCTCAACAACAGTCAAATCAGCGACATCAAACCGCTAGCATCTTTGACTAACCTGACCGATCTCTACCTCAACAACAATAAAATCAGCGACATCAAACCGCTAGCATCCTTGGCTAAACTGACTTCGCTCGACCTCAACGGAAATCTAATCAGCGACATCAAACCCCTAGCATCTTTGACTAACCTGACCGATCTCTACCTCAACGGAAATCTAATCAGCGACATCAAGCCCCTAGCATCTTTGACTAACCTAAGTTGGCTCTACCTCATCGACAATCAAATCAGCGACATTAAACCCCTAGCATCTTTGACTAACCTGACCGATCTCTACCTCAACGGAAATCTAATCAGCGACATCAAGCCCCTAGCATCTTTGACTAACCTAAGTTGGCTCTACCTCAACGGAAATCAAATCAGCGACATCAAGCCCCTAGCATCTTTGACTAACCTAAGAGCGCTCTGGCTCAATAACAATCAAATCAGCGATATCAAACCGCTAGCATCCTTGGCTAAACTGACTTCGCTCAACCTCATTGACAATCAAATCAGCGACATCAGACCCCTAGCATCCTTGGCTAAACTGACTTCGCTCAAACTCATCGACAATCAAATCAGCGACATCAGACCTTTAGAATCCTTAACTAAACTGACTTTACTCTGGCTTGACAACAATCAAATTAGTGACATCAAACCCCTAGCATCTTTGATTAACCTGACACAGCTCGACCTCAACAACAATCAAATTAGTGACATCAAACCTTTGCAATCTTTGACTAAACTGACTGTGATCAGGCTTAGCGAAAATCCGATCGCTCCCAAAAATTGCCCTCTTAAGCCAGAGTCTATCTGTTATTGGGAAGCACCAACCAACCCCCCGATAGATACTCGTTTGGGAGTCCCTATGTTTCCCGGCGGTCCAGTATTTGCACCTGAATTTCCCCGTTAATTGGTGCTATCTTGCTGTCTTCAATTAGGAGTTTTTGAATGCACTGACGGTAATGCTCTAGTCGATCCATTTGACTATTGCCTCCTGAACTGGGTTATACACAATAAGCTTGACTTGATGTTGTCGAACCGACGCTTGAGGTAATTCCCGAGTGAAAAAAGATTCGTAAGTTGCGATGGGAACTGCTAAATATAAAGTGCGATCGGGCGATCGCACACCAACATCCTCCTACAAATCAGCAGCGTGCTGCTTCAATTCATCCAAAGAAACGTATTCCAAAGTCAAGGCGTGAGTCGCGGCCAAAACCACAGGTGGCGCCACTCCTGCATCCATTGCTTCCTTCCACCTAGACGCGCACAAACACCAGCAATCCCCAGGCTTCAAACCCGGAAAGTTAAATTCGGGAACCGGAGTGCTCAAATCATTTCCATTCGACTTGGTGAATTGCAAAAACTCTTCTGTCAGTTGAGCACAAACAGTGTGAGCCCCAAAGTCGCCACCACCTGTATTGCATTTGCCGTCTCGATAATACCCCGTCATTGGCGAAGTGCAGCAATTCTCTAACTTTCCGCCCAGCACATTTGTAGCTTCCGTCACCATCGCAACTCCTGAGTAAAACTCTTCGATCTAATTTTACACAAATCGTTGTTTATATATTTTTTTCCATCGCAAAGTTGATGAATTTTTGTCCTCTGCGTTCTACTTCTTGTTTTCTAATCACAATAAATCCCTGGGTTTCAAAAAAAGGTCGAGCTGTAATGCTGGCTTCGGTAAATAACTTGTTAATTCCTAAGTCTTTGGCTTTTGACTCAATTTGTTTTAAAATTAGCCTGCCGACTCCTTGCCTTTGAAAATCTTGATGACAGTAAAAGCGATCGATATGGCCGCTTGCTTCTAATTCCCCAAAACCTGCAATTTGATCGCCCTCTTCTGCTACGAAAGTAAATTTACTGCTTAAACTTTTAATCCAACTTTCGATATCCATATCTGCTGGTGCCCAAGCATCTACTTGTGCTTTTGTGTAATCGCGGATGTTTACTTCGTGTACGGTGTTGTAAAACAGTTTTACAATTTGTTGGGTATCACCGATTTCGTAGGTTCGTACTCTCATAAATTATCTCACTGCGATCGCTTCTTTAATATTAATTTGGGATTTTTAACCGCTTCGGAACGCGGATGGATATTGGCTTTTACCATTTTGTCTCATTTCTTGCAGGGCGATCGACCCAAAATTTCTCGCCGACCACTTGACAAACTTTATTACTCTATGTTATTGAAGCAGAAGCAAACCTCACTCGAACTAACACTACATCAATCCAGCAGCTTAACGAATAAGGATGGAAACTTATGACAGAAATTGGGCCCGATCCAAACCGACCTTATCCGATGGCCGATCAGCGGCGCGTATGCTTCATCAAAAACTTTATTAAATCCGCCAACATTATCGTCGGCGATTACTCATATTACGACGATCCAATAGAGCCAGAAAATTTTGAAAAAAATGTACTTTATAACTACGGAAACGACAAATTAATTATTGGTAAATTTTGTGCGATCGCCACCAACGTCAAATTCATTATGAACGGTGCAAATCACAAACTAGACGGGATTTCAACTTATCCTTTTCCTGTTTTTGGGAATGGTTGGGAAACAGCCATGAATTTATTAATGGAACTGCCAAGTAAAGGCGATACCGTCATTGGCAATGATGTTTGGATCGGCTATGAATCCCTGATTATGCCCGGAGTCAAAATCGGCGACGGTGCCGTCATTGCAGCCAAATCCGTTGTAGTAAAAGACATTCCCGCTTACACCGTTGTTGGTGGAAATCCCGCACATCCAATCAAACAGCGTTTTAGCGATGCTGAAGTTGCACAACTCTTAGAAATTCGGTGGTGGGATTGGGAAATCGACAAGATTTCGCGCAATGTCAGCATCATTATGCAAAGCGATATTCAAGCACTCAAAAATGCGGAGTAAACTCGCAAATACAGCGATATTAATTTTAACTTTGATCCTGTGTACCGGTTCCGGCGCGATCGAAGGCGAGCCAACTCCCAGCAGCCGATCCCGGATACATCTTCTAATCTGCGTTCATCAGCGTCAATCTGCCTGCATCTGCGGTCAAAAAATCCCCAAAAATCACCCTGCAAACCCAGGGAGCCCCCATACCGCACCGCCCCTACAACTTACTTAGCCGGGCCCACAGCCTCGATCGCATCCTCAAGAGCGATCGATACATGAGTCCAATGAGTCCCCCCCTGACAAAAAGCCACATAGGGTTCTCGCAAAGGCCCGTCAGCCGAAAACTCCGACGTACTCCCATCAATAAAAGTACCCCCAGCCATCACCAACTGACTCTCGTACCCCGGCATCGGAGCCGGCACCGGATCTAAATAGGAACCCACGGGGGAATTTTGCTGAACCGCCCGACAAAAAGCAATTAACTTATCAGCCGAACCAAATTCGATCGCCTGAATCACATCTCGTCTTCTAGCCAAAGGCATAGGATTCACTCGATAACCCAACTCATAAAAAACATAAGCCGTTAAATGATTGCCTTTGATCGCCTCTCCCACCAACCCGGGAGCCAAAAAAAGACCCTGAAACAGCAAGCGATTCAAATCAAAAGTTGCGCCGCCGCTGCTGCCAATTCCCGGTGCCGTCAAGCGACAAGTTGCCGCCTCCACCAAATCAGCCCTCCCGGCGACGTAACCTCCTGCAGGGACGATCGTACCCCCCGGATTTTTGATTAAAGAACCAGCCATCAGATCCGCACCCACAGCAGTAGGTTCGCAATCCTCGACAAACTCCCCGTAACAATTATCAACAAAGCAAATTGTGTTAGGATTCTGATGTTTGACTACGGCGACGATTTTTTCAATCTCAGAAATAGACAAACTCGACCGCCAAGAATAGCCGCAAGAGCGCTGGATAAAAACCAGGCGAGTCTTTGCTGAAATAGTAGAGCTCAATGCCTGCCAATCCAAACTTCCTTCCCGAGTTAGAGGCAACTCACGGTAACTAATGCCAAACTCAAGCAGTGAACCTTGACCTTGCCCTCGCAAGCCGATCACTTCTTCTAAAGTATCGTAGGGAGAACCAGCCACTGCCAACATTTCGTCACCAGGACGCAGGATGCCAAAAAGAGCACAGGCGATCGCGTGAGTACCCGAAACAAACTGTACCCGGACAGCCGCGGCCTCTGCCCCTACCACTTCGGCAAATAACCCGTCCAAAGTCTCTCGACCCAAATCATCGTGGCCGTAACCCGTAACCCCTGCAAAATGGTGGACTCCAACCCGGTGGCTGCGAAAAGCTTTTAAGACTCGTTGAAGATTTTGCTTGACTGTCGTGTCAATACCAGAAAAAATCTGAAAGAGTGCCTGTTCTGCTTCCTGTAGCCGTGAAACGCTATTCATCTATACCTCGCTCACCAGTTGCGTGCGCGCTGTTCATTATGGCGTAGATGCGGCCCCTAGTTTGTAAACATAATATATTCATGACGATTGCAACTTCCAAAAAAACTTCTCCTGATTGGCCTGTCGTAGGCTTTATGGCCTTTCTGCACATCGGTGCTTTATTTGCTTTGCTGCCTGGTAACTTTAGCTGGTCTGCGGTTGGGCTAGCAGTCTTTCTGCATTGGGTAACAGGTGGTTTAGGAATTACTCTCGGATATCACCGCCTAGTCACCCACCGCAGTTTTCAAACACCGAAATGGCTAGAGTATTTTCTAGTTATTTGCGGTACTCTTTCCTGTGAAGGTGGCCCGATCGACTGGGTAGGAATGCACCGGTTACACCACATACATTCCGACACCGAAACAGATCCCCACGATTCCAATCAAGGCTTCTGGTGGAGCCACATGGGCTGGATGCTGTCGGATCTCCCCATCAGAGTGGAAATCCCGCGCTTTACTAAAGACATCGGCGACGACCCAGTATACAAGTTTCTCCAAGCATATTTTATCCCCATCCAAGTCGTCTTCGGTGTGTTGCTTTATTTATTAGGCGGCTGGTCTTTCGTGGTTTGGGGCGTGTTTATGCGGATCGTGGTGGTGTTCCACTGCACTTGGCTGGTTAACAGCGCTACCCACAAATTTGGCTACCGCACCTACGAGTCGGGCGATGGATCGACGAACTGCTGGTGGGTTGCCCTGCTCACCTACGGCGAAGGCTGGCACAACAACCACCACGCCTTTCAATACTCGGCTCGCCACGGCCTCCAATGGTGGGAAATCGACTTCACCTGGATGACAATTCAACTGCTTCAAGCACTTGGTTTGGCAACCAAAGTGAAATTAGCCGAAAAATAGCGATCGGCAATTAGTCATTGGTTGTCGGTCATCAGGTCTGGACTAATGGCTCGTGACCAATGCCTAATCGTGTTTTTGCGATCGGTAGAGGTTGGGTTGAACAAAGATCGAATCCCCTGGTGCGATCGACCCAACCAAAACCAGAATCAGTTATAATAGAGTTGGGAACAAAAAATTTTGTTTGGCAGCCAAATTTTTTATTTTCAAAATACAACGGTAAATCTTTTTCAATCCTAATCCAAAATCTATCATTGATTCTTTATTAGTTTGGGCAAGAGTGCAGCAAAAAAGTTCACTGTTCAATCCAAACTATTATGCGTGAATTCAGCTCGGCATCTCATCAGAAATCAAAAAGAGAATGACAATTGCAACGCAAGAAAAACTCCAATACAATTGGAAGCACGTTATTAGTTTAGCAGGACTTCATATCGGCGCTTTGTTCGCACTGCTACCCAGTAACTTCAATTGGACAGCAGTTGGTTTAACAGTATTCATGCACTGGATAACCGGCGGTTTGGGAATAACTCTCGGATGGCATCGAATGCTCACCCACCGCAGTTTTCAGACACCAAAATTCGTAGAATACTTTCTAGCATTTTGCGGAGCCCTTGCCTGTCAAGGAGGAATAATTGATTGGGTTGGGCTGCACCGATTGCACCACACCAACTCTGACCAAAATGCGCTCGACCCTCACAATGCCCAAAAGGGTTTTTGGTGGAGTCACCTCGGCTGGATGCTATATAAAGGTCCAGCTCACGCTGAAATTTCTCGCTGCACAAAAGACATTTCGAGCGACCCCTTTTACCAGTTTTTGCAAAACTACTTTCTCCCCATTCAAATCGCATTTGGCGTGTTGCTTTACTTAGCAGCAGGCTGGCCTTTTGTAGTTTGGGTAATTTTTGTCCGCTTAGTTGCGGTATATCACTGCACTTGGTTTGTTAACAGCGCCACTCACAAATTTGGCTACCGCACTTACGAAACCGAAGATAGTTCTACTAACTGTTGGTGGGTTGCGGTTTTGACTTACGGCGAAGGCTGGCACAACAACCACCACGCTTTTCAATACTCTGCGCGTCACGGTATGAAATGGTGGGAAATTGACTTCACTTGGATGACAATTCAAGTCATGGAAGCACTAGGTTTGGCTACTAAGGTGAAATTACCAGCAGCAAAATAGCAGCAATTCAGCCCTAGACGCAGAACCTCTGTAGGGTTTCAACTGCGTACCTTACCGCCTCAGAAACCCGGTTTCTCAAAGAAACCGGGTTTTTTGGTGAGTAATAACCAATGAGCAATGACCAATGACTAATGAGTCCGTTTTTGCTCGCCCCGGCCGCGCAAATATTCCGCTAAAAATGCCAATCCTCCCGAACCTACTATCAACAGCACGCTGAGAGCATTAATATCAGGTTTCACCCCAGTCCGAATCCGGCTAAAAATTTCCATCGGCAGAGTTGTAGTCCCGCTACCTGCGGTAAAACTCGCAATCAAAAAATCGTCCATGCTGAGGACAAAAGACAGCAGACAACCGGAAACAATTCCGGGTATTAATTGAGGGAGCAAAACCTGAATAAAAGCTTCAACAGGCGTTGCACCCAAATCCAAGGCAGCCTCTTCTAAATACGGGTTTAAATCGGCCAATCTAGTAGAAACAGCTAGGGCGATGTAAGCCAGACAAAACACAATGTGAGCGGCGACAATTGTCCACAAACTCAGAGGAATAGCCAGCGCTGCTAAAAATACCAGAGTAGCAACTGCGGTAGCAATATCTGGAATAATAATCGGCAAGTAGGAGACTCCCTGATATAAACTCTTGCCAGGAAAGCGGTAGCGGGCTAAACCAACCGCCATCAAAGTGCCAAGTACAGCCGAGATTGCAACTGCACAAACAGCCACTGTTAAACTGTTTCTTAGGGCAACTAAAATCCGCGTATCGCTAAATAATTTAACGTACCAATCTAAAGTAAATCCTTCCCAGCCGGCGCTAAAACGCGATTTGTTAAAGCTGTAAAATGTGAGTACCAGGATGGGCAGGTACATATAAAAAAACATCAAAACGGCAAATATTACCTGCCAAGAAACCTTAAATTTAGGTTTTAAGTACATATCGGCTTGTATTTCCTCCTGTGGATGGTCGGCGGTATTTTCCATTTCTCGGTAATCGGTAATTGGTAATCGGTAATTGGTAATAGGTTAGGATTGTTTTCTTCCTTCTTCCTTCTTGCTTCTTCCTTCTTCCTTTAACATCCTAAATTGCATTACGATCGCCATATTTGAGCAAAAGGGCAATTCCGATACTCACTGCAAAGATTAATACCATACTCAGAGCCGAACCCAGCCCCCAATTTTGAGTGGCCCCCAAAAACTGATTGTAAATCAAACGAGCCGCCGTCATACTCGAAGCTCCACCGAGCAACTCCGGATCGACAAAATCGCCCAAACTGCTAATAAATACTAGCAAAGAACCCGCAGCAATTCCCGGCATAGTCTGAGGTACTGTCACTTTCCAGAAAGTTTCCACTGGATTCGCACCCAAATCCTGAGATGCTTCTAGCAACCTGCGATCTAACTTTTCCAAAGAAGCGTAGAGAATTGTCACGATATAAGGCAAATAACTGTAAGCCATGCCGATTAGAACTGCGGAACTTTGATTGAGCAATTCTAGAGGAGGGATGCCCAAAAGTCCCAGGAGCGAGTTGAGAACACCCGTAGGACGCAAAATTGTAATCCAAGCATACGATCGCAACAGCGAAGAAGTCCACAGCGGCAACACAAAGCCTAACAAAGTTAAATTTCGCCACTTTTTCGAGACATTGAGGGCGATCCAGTAAGCGACGGGAAATCCCAGCAGCAAACACAGAATAGTAGTCCCCGTTGCGAAAAAGAGAGATCGACCCATCACCTGTAAATTCAGCGGCTCAAACACTCTCAGGTAATTGCCGATTCCCGAAGGATTCACCAAATCTCCCGGCTTAATATTCGGCACCAAACTAAGCTGAAAAATCACCAAAGTTGGTATGACTAATAATAAAAGCAGCAACAAGCCTGAAGGGCCCAGCAATGCCAGTGGCCCAGCCCAAGCAGACCACGGGGAAACAGTTTCAGCCTTCAAAGGAGAATTGGGAGGAATAGGAGGGGGAGTTCTAGTTGAAACAGCCATAGATCAATTGTTTTGAGTTTTTAACCGCTGATGAACGCGGGTTAACGCGGATATAATACGGATAGAGTGGGCGCTCTGCTTTAGGGGGGCAGGTTGATGTATATATTGGGTAAGAATCAGAGATTGCCTGTAAAACCCGCCCTAGGTTTGATGATTAGCCGCTGGTTAATTGAGTCCAATAGCGATCGTACACTTCCATAAATTTGCCTACCGGAGCCACACCTTCGCACTTTTTCAAAACAGCTTCCGAAGGAAAAAGAATGTCGTTTTCGCGAACTTCCGGGGGCAACAAACTAAAAGCATCTTCCGAAGGAGTTGAAAAACTGAGCCGCTCTACTAAAGAAGCAGCGACATCGGGTTGCAGCATAAAGTTAATCCATTTATAAGCTGCTTCGGGATTGGGAGAACCTTTAGGAATTACTAAAGTGTCAGTCCACAGAGAAGAACCGCTTTTGGGGACGACATACTTCAATTTATCGTTATCTGAAATTACTTCATTAGCATCAGAAGAATAACACATAGCTACCTTCAAATCCCCCGTCAGCATTTGAGGCCGCCAAGCATCAGTAGTAAAAGATGCGATCGCCGGTTTGAGTTCCACCAACTTTTCGTAAGCTTGTTTCACTTGCTCTTGGTTCGTAGAATTCAGAGAATAGCCCAGCATCCGCAACGCAGCGCCCATGACTTCTCGAACATCACTCGCCAGCGTCATTCGCTTTGCTAACTCCTGTTTGTGCTGCCACAAATACTCCCAATCTTCAGGAGCTTCTTTGAGTTGTTCGGTGTTGTAAATCAAGCCTGTGGTTCCCCAACTCAAAGGCACGCTGTAGCGGTTTCCTGGGTCATAAACAGGGTTTTGGAACTGTTTTCTGAGCCGATCGAGCCCGCCCAAACTCGACTGGTCTAATGGGCTCAACAGCCCGAGTTCCGTCATTTGAACCACCATGTAATCAGATGGGTAAATGATGCTGTAGGCGCGGGCGCCACCGGCTTGAACTCTCGCCAGCATTTCTTCGTTGGAGCTAAACACGTCAGCCACTACGCGAATGCCGGTTTTTTCGGCAAAGCGATCGAGCAAAGCTTCATCGGTATAGCCTGCCCAAGTATAGATGAAAAGTTGGTCGGCAGAGCCTTTGACGGCAGGAGCAGATTGTACGTCTGCAAGTCGCCAGCCGCAACTCGAAGCAGCTAACCCGGAAATTGTCGCCGCCGAATTTTTTAGGAACTGACGGCGTGTAGAATTAGCCGGAAAAATCCTGGAAATTGGTAAGTTAGTCGGAGGCACAGTTAGATTTTAGATTTTAGATTTTAGATTTTAGATTGGGGAAGTGGGGATTGGGAAATTCGATTTTAGATTTTAGATTTTAGATTGGGCAATTAGGGATTGGGAAATTAGATTAAATCGGTTAAATCCCGTACACTGCTCGTTACCGAACTTCCCTGCAACATCCATCCGTTAAATCGGTTAAATCCCGTACACTGTTCGTTGCCGAACTTCCCGACCTCCGTGACATCCGTTAAATCTCGATCGCGTGTTCGTTGCCGAACTTCCTTCGTAATTATGCTCGATCGGTCAAAGCGAGACAATCAGTAGTTCCCCAATAAGCGTAAATCGGCGTGTGCGGATCTGGGAAAGAACCGCCGGTATTTGGCTGGCGTACAGTAATTTTATCCCCCGACGCCAACTCAACCACGTAATGAACGTGCGTGCCCATGTACATGGTATTTTTGAGCCGCCCTTCAAAACAGTTGACCGACACTTCCGGCTGGTAGAGATTCAAATATACTTTTTCCGGCCGAACGCTGACCACAACAGAGTCGCCTGTGACACCACTCCACATATCCGACTGCTGAACGACTATTTTCAGATTGGCTGATGTGCGAACTGTGATAGTCGATCGGTCGATCGACTCCACCGTACCAGAAAACAAATTCGTATCACCAATAAAATCCGCCACAAAAGCCGTCTGCGGACACTCATAAATTTCTTCAGGAGAGCCAATTTGCTCAATCCTGCCCTCGTGCATCACCGCAATCCGGTCAGACAGACTCATCGCCTCTTCTTGGTCGTGAGTCACCATCACAAAAGTCAAACCCAATTCTTGATGCAAATTCGACAGTTCCAACTGCATCTGCTTCCGCAACTTCAAATCCAGAGCACCTAGGGGCTCGTCCAGCAGCAAAACCGCCGGTCGATTTACCAGAGCTCTCGCCAAAGCCACCCGCTGCTGCTGGCCACCGGACATTTGACCGGGAAACCTGTTGGCGAAAGATTCCATTTTCACCAATTGCAAAACTTCCCGTACCCGTTCTTCAATTTCTGCTTTCCCCAGCTTTTTTATCCGCAATCCAAAAGCGATATTGTCCCAGACATTCATGTGTCCGAACAAAGCATAGCTTTGAAACACAGTATTTACCGGACGGCGGTAAGCTGGAGTGTTGGTCATCGACTGGCCCCGAATCATCAATTCGCCCGCCGAGGGAGTCTCGAACCCAGCGATTAACCGCAGGGTCGTAGTCTTGCCGCAGCCGCTAGGCCCGAGAATGCTAAAAAATTCTCCTTGGCGGATGTTGAGGTCTACTCCGCGGACTGCGGTTTCGCCGTTAAATACCTTAAAGACCTTGCGGAGTTCAACGTCAAGCGCTGTATCCGTTGCTGTCGTACCTTGGTTGAGTGCTGTCTGAAACATATTCGCCCTTTCCTGGGGGTAATGCACGCTACTTAAATACAGTTTAAGTTTAGACTTTTCTGTATTTTAGGTGAGGAATGTTGGATGTAACAGGTTTTGGGATTTGTTCTTTAAATTCTATCCCAGAGTGCTACTGGGTAATACCGAATCTCCTGTGTCCCGCACCCAATTCGAGCGACCGGCCATCTATTTATTCTCAGGACTTGGCGTGGGAGAGGGTTTTTGCGGTTTGTCTGTTTTGGGTGCTTCTGCTTTTTTCCACTCTGACAAAGGTCGCTGGACGGCATTTTTAAAGTCAAAAGGCACTAGCAGCACGGGCAAATTTTGGGTTGAATTTTGAGGGGGCGCTTCCGGCGGATTGGCTTGAGCGTACAAGAAGCGGCCGCTAAAGTCTGTTTTGCCTAAAACTAGACGGTGAGTTTCCTGGTTGTCCAGCTTTACTGTGACTGTAGCTTGGGGTTGGTCGAGACCGAATTCTGGCAGTTGAGCAGCAGTAATATTAATCGTGCGATCGCTCTTTCCTGTTGCGAGCCTGTCTAGCAAAAAATCCACAGATGCCTGACTTGCGTGTGCTTGCACTGGCAATTTCATTTCCCAGCTAGACTTGCCTCCTTTTGTAGCATAAACTCGCTCAAAGGTCAATATTTTTTCGGGAGTTTTGACTGTAAAGAATTGTATGCGATCGGAGTTAAAAGCAAAAATTTTCTGTTTTTCTTCCTTAGCGGCTTCCTCTTTCGGAGATACTTGCATCTCGAACAAAGCAACCAACCCCGTCATGCTCAGCGCGACGGCTATCAATACTAATGTATTTTTCTGCAATTTCATAGTAACAGCGAATTCGGCATGGTAATGGGGAATGGGGAATGGGGAATGTGGAATGGGCAATTGGTAAGAGACGCCCCTTAGGGAAATTAGGAATTAGAAACTTGTACGTTCGCGTAGCCGAAGTATTAGGAATTGACAATGGGTAAGGTGCGCGGCCGGCGCCCCTTACGGAATTAGGAATTAGGAATTGGTAATGGGTAAGAGGTGGAAAAACCAGAAAGAGGCAAATAAATCCGTTAAATTCCTTACAGAATTTGTTGCCAAACTTATCTTCTCTTCCACCAGATAGCACCGCCAATTCCCAGTCCGAGTAAAGGCCAAATTAGCCAAGCTAACACCAGCAATCCTACTTGGATGGTCGTCATGTTAATACGGCGGTTGGTAGCTTTTTTCGGACTGATAGAAAAGCTTTGCTGGTCTGGTTTACTCAACCAACTGACGGAATTGAGAAACACGTCGCTATTGAGTTGTTGGTCAAACCAACCGTTAGTCACAAATTGAGATGTGCCAATTACTACCATTCGTGATGTTTTTCTAGAAGCTGAAGGCAAAGAAGGAGTTGCGGTTGGACTGGGAGATGTTGTGGGAGATTCTGTGGGAGATGTTTCTGGTGTCGGTGTGGGAGATTCTGTGGGAGATTCTGTCGGTGTTGGCGAACTTTCTGGATATGCTGTCGGAGATGCTGCTGGTGTTGGCGAAGTCGTCGGTAATGCTGGAGGCGTAGCTTCTTGCGAGACAATCACCGAATAGCTGATTGGGGAAGCTGTTGGTGAAGTTGTCGGCGATGGTGAAGTTGTCGGTGACGGTGAAGTTGTCGGCGACGGTGAAGTTGTCGGCGACGGTGAAGTTGTCGGCGATGGTGAAGTTGTTGGCGATGGTGAAGTTGTTGGCGATGGCGAAGTTGTTGGCGACGGTGAAGTTGTTGGCGATGGCGAAGTTGTTGGCGACGGTGAAGTTGTTGGCGATGGCGAAGTTGTTGGCGAGGGGGAAGTTGTTGGCGAGGGAGAAGTTGTCGGCGATGGTGAATCTGTCGGCGATGCTTGGGGTGAAGGCGATGGCGTTGCGGGTGATGCTTGGGGTGAAGGCGAGGGCGAAGTTGGTGTTGGTGAAGGTGAGGGGTTTAAGGGAGTGCTGTCAGTGGACGATCGAACTAAAGCTACACCTAATAATAGCGGGCCTTGTCGATCGGTCTTCTGATCAAACTCCAATTTCTTAGTCGTCAAATCGCTTTCCGCCCAACTTTCCTGACTCGTCCAAATCAGCGGTTTTTCCTCTATCCCTTCTACTGGCGAGGTTTCCACAGCACGCGCAAACGGATAAAATGAAATACCGTTGCCAAAACTTTGAGTAATCGGATGTTCGCCGTAGCGCCTGACTGTGGGAACCGTGGGGCCGAGGCCAAATCTTTGACCAGTGCCCGAAGCATCGATGGCCAAACGGGTGTCTAGTTTTACGCCCCATTCTTGCAGCAATTTGTCTAATCCCGTATCAATTGCCGGGTCTACCATTAACAATAAACTGCCGCCGCGATCGAGATAAGCTCTTAGTGCTTTAATTTCTGTATCGGAAAACGGTTTGTCCTGCCCCGGAACGATTAAAGCATC
Source organism: Microcoleus sp. MON1_C1 (assembly GCF_036701945.1). Lineage (NCBI taxonomy): Bacteria > Bacillati > Cyanobacteriota > Cyanophyceae > Oscillatoriales > Microcoleaceae > Microcoleus > Microcoleus sp. MON1_C1. The sequence goes on from NZ_JAUBRO010000038.1 coordinate 74,972, forward strand.
TGCATCTTCTGGCACTTCTTTGCGTTCAGTCAAATTCAGCGTTTGGGCGTTGTAGTATTTATCTTTCAGAGCTTTTTCAGCTTGCTGAATTCCGCCTTGACCTTCCTTTAGCGGGCGGGCTCCTTTGCCTTGCAAAAAGTAAACTGTAGCAACGCGAGTGCTCAGGATTTCTTCTAAGCCATTGGTAAGTTTTATCTCTGAAAGCCCTTGATTCGGGTCGCTACCAAAAGCAGTGCCGCCTTTTTGCAGTACCTGTTTTTTGTCACCGGATTGCAGGTAAACTTCTCCGATGCTAGTAATACTAAATTCCCGCGCTTTTCCCGGTTGGGTCTGCGGGTCAACAAACTCGAATTGGAATTTTTCGCCTCCCTCGCGTTTGTAGCTTTGCAGCAATTCTTTAATTTGGGGGTTTTGGATGGGGTCAAATACCCAAACTTTGACTGTTTGTTGCAAGTTTCGCAGTATTTGTTGAGTCTGCGGGGCGAGGCTAAATTGTTGGCTTTCGGTTAAGTCGATGCGGACGGGATAGCGAACGGCTATAAAGTTAATTACTCCGAGAATCACAAAGACGGCGAGGGTAGCAATCAGGGCGTTGGTGCCCGCTTGAGTGGAACGCTGCCCCCAAAAGCTTTGTTCGTAACTCAAATATAGCAGCCAAAGTGCGATCGTCACTGCTCCGGCAATAACTAAACCGACTGTCAATGCTTCCCATACTCCGGATACCAGTGCTGCTGTTACCCCCGCTGCGATGAGGAGGGGGCCCAGCAAAAACACGTATTTCCAATTTTTTTTGCTAATTTTCATAAGGTAAATATTCAGTGAGAAAATTCCGGTTCGAGGATGTTATTCTATATCGCATTAGCCTGCAACCATGCTGTTAAATCTGACTGATGGTTGAAATCCATAACGGCATCTCCTAGTTCTTCTAATTGCTCTACGCCTAATTGACGGATGCAGTTTTCCGTTTCCGGTTGTATTGTGCCTAAACGCCGCACTAGCTGACGCAATATTAACGATAGTTGAGCGGTTTTTGTCACCTGTTCTCTTGCTACATCTATCGCAATCTGCTGGTCTTGAATCCACAGTTCTTGCTTCTGCAATTCATTTAATTCTTCCGGAGTGAAGTTGTCCTCGCTGGCAATTCTAAAAGCTTTCTGAATTTCTGGTACTGCATTGAGTGTTTCTGGTACTGCCTCCAGATTGCTGGTATTTTCGAGAAAGTAAATCCATTGATCTGCAGTTGTTTCTAATTCGGCTAATTCCTTGCTAAATTTCGGCAGTTCGATAAATACTAATTCTATTTCAGTATCTGGACACTCAAACTGTTGCTCTTTTTCTTGGAAAACGAACCGCGACATAAATTCCGGCTGATTTTCAAACATTTCAAAGTCGGTAATTTTCAAAGAAATTACTGTTTTTAGTCTTTCGTAGCGTTCTTTTCCTGTTAATTGCTGGCTGTAGCTTTTGGCAGCGTTGTACAAAACTCTGTTCCCAAAGGAAGGCACGTTGATCAGTTGAATTTCAACTAGGGCGATTCTGTCGCCGTTAATTGTGGCTTTGACATCTAGGTGTGTGTCTTGGACTCCGAGAGTTGGAGTTTCTGGCGGGGAGTCGATTATTTCTAAGTCTTCGATGATCGGCTGTGCTTCATAAAGGATGGCGTTTAAAAAATTAATCAGGATGTCTTTGCTGTCGCTGGAACCGAATATTTTTTTGAACGCAAAGTCGATTTTGGGATTGATAAATCTCATTCTTTCAAGTAATTAGTGGAATAACTAACATTAATTGGGAACTGGGAATTGGGCATTGGGAATTGGGCATTGGGCATTGCGAATTGGGAAGTGGTGGTTTTTCCTTTAATGTGCAACTCTCCAAATCTCTTACTTTCCCACTCTTTCTTCTTGATTCCCCGAAGCCTTCCCTGATGCTTTTAAGAACGCTGATATCGCAGCGCATCGATGGATTGGGCGGTCAGAAATACTCCTAAAATGATGTAACTGGCCAACATAATTAAACTGCTGGTATCGAAAACTCCCTTGACAAGATTGGTGTAATTTGTTAGGAGGGACAAATGTCCTAATGCTGTTCCGAAAGGGCCACCGATACCGACGGCGGCTGCATCGATCACCCAGAGAAATAATACTAGGGCGAAGGTGAGGATGGCGGATAAAATTGTGCTGTCGGTGAGGGAGGAAATAAACATTCCGAGCGACAATACTCCTGCTGCTAGTAATATTAAGCCGGCGTGTCCTAGCAGAAGAACTCCGGGGGGTACGGGTGGGGTTGAGGAACTGAGGACGATCGCCTCGCAGAACAGCAGGGGCAGCAACATTGTGGTATAAAATGTTAAAACTCCCAGGAGTTTGCCGGTAGCAACTGCCCAGTTTGTTAAGGGCGATGTGGCTAATAGTTCTAAGGTGCCCCGTTTGCGTTCTTCTGCGTAAAGTCCCATTGAGAGTGCGGGTAGTACGAACAAGGAAAGGGAACCCATGATTCGCAGGAAGAGTTGCAGGAATTCGTAAGCAACGTCGATGGGAGGTTCGGTAATTCCCATTTGGTCTCGCTGGCCGATTTGGGGAATTAACCCGTCGGGGGCGAGGAGGATAGCTATTAAAAAGTAGCCGGTGATTAGCCAAAAGACTGCTGCGATGGCATAGGCTAATGGCGAGGCAAAATAGCTTTGTAGTTCTTTGCGGTAAATTGCGATAATATTACTAATCATTACTAACCTTTAGGAATTGGGAATGGGTAATTGGCCATTGGTAATTGGTTCATTCTGATTCGCCTGCGGGTGGTTTTTCGCTGTCGTCTCTATCCTTTTGCTTTTTTTCTATTTGTCGCTTTTTGGCAATAGGTGGCTGTTCTGGTCGAGAATCGCTACTCGGTTGTGGCTTTTTTTTAAGTGGTCGATTTTTTACAACTGGTTGGGATTCTGGTTGAGAAGGTGGGCTCGACTTTGGTGTTTCTAAAACTTCGAGATTTTCGACAATCGGTTCTGGTTGAGAAGGTTGGCTCGACTTTGGTGTTTCTGAAACTTCGAGATTTTCGACAACCGGTTCTGGTTGAGAAGGTTGGCTCGACTTTGGTGTTTCTGAAACTTCGAGATTTTCGACAATCGGTTCTGGTTGAGAAGGTTGGCTCGACTTTGGTGTTTCTGAAACTTCGAGATTTTCGACAACCGGTTCTGGTTGAGAAGGTTGGCTCGACTTTGGTGT